>JAOOJU010000030.1 GCA_028407765.1 Rickettsiales bacterium | reverse complement strand
GTATCCCCACAATAATTTATTTTCCCAAGTTACCGGTTTTATGTCCAGATACCAAAAACCACAAAGTAAGCTAGAAAAAAATTTTGATTATTTGCTTTCAAAGGGAACAGATCTAAAGCTCACAGTTAATTCCACAATTCAAAATATTGTATATCAAGAAATTAGACAAGGAATGGAGAAATATAAATCAAAAGCTTCATTAGGATTATTAATGGATGTGAATAATGGAGAAATAATTTCGATGGTCTCTTTGCCAGATTTTAATCCTAATTATCCCAGTAAAATTAAGGCTTATACAGAGAATAACCTTGTGACTAACGCACGCTTTGAGATGGGCTCAACTCTTAAAATTTTCAATGCTGCAATGGCTATAGAAAATAATTCAATAAATAAAGACGAATTATTTGATGTTTCAGACGATTACAAACTTACTAATACTTATTTAGTAACAGATCATAAAAAGCTCAAAAAACCAATTAGCTTTAATGAAGTTTTTATTGAATCATCAAATATAGGGAGTATAAAAGTCCTGGAAAAAACTGGAGTAGAGAAACAAAAAGAATTTTTTTATGATTTGGGTTTTAATGAAAAAGTGATTTTGAAAGGACTATCATCCATTGAAAATAATCTTCCAAATCATTCCGAATGGAATGAAATTAGATCAAAAAGTATAAGTTATGGTTATGGGATTTCAATTACACCATTAAGTTTAGTTACAATTTTTTCAAGTTTAGTTAATGGTGGTTATAAAATAAATCCAAAAATAATTTATAGTGAACAAACTTATAAAGAAAAAATTCTAAAAAAAGAAACATCTGATAAGATAAATAATCTTTTGTATCAAATTGTAAGTATGGGTACTGGAAAAAAAGCAAAAATTGAAGGATTAAAAATCGGAGGAAAAACTGGTACAGCAAAAAAATCTAAGGATAAAGAAGGATACTATGACAACAAAATAGTAACCTCATTTATTGGAGTTTTTCCAGTTGAAAACCCACAATATATTCTTTTCATTTTATTTGATGATCCAAAGAATGAAGATATCACATTAGAATATTATGGAGGTAATACTGCTGCACCAGTTTTTTCTGAGATAGTTAATAAAATTTCTCCAATGTTAATCCTTAAGAAGAACAACGAAAATATTGGAGATATTGTTAAAATTAATCAATGATATAAGCAAGTGAAATTACATCAATTATTAGCCAATTGTAGTACTTATTTTAAAATAGAAAATAATAAGAATATAGAAATTCTTGGTATTTCCTCTCATTCAAGAGAAATAAAGAAAAACTTTATTTTTTCAGTATTCAAGGGAAGAAAATATAATGGAGCGGATTATATCAATAATTTAAAAGCCATTGATAATATTGTGCTTGTCTTGGATAAAAAAACAAACTTATTAGATTATATAACGAAAGAAATTCAAAAAAAATTTATCAGGGTATACACCGAAAATGTTAGTCTAATTTCTGGAGAAATTTCTTCCTTATTATATAAAAATAACATACCAGACATTAATGCTGTGACTGGTACAAATGGAAAAACAAGTATAGCTGAATATACCAGGCAAATTTGGGATCAAAATAATAAAAAATCTGCAAGCATTGGAACCTTAGGAACTTTTTTTAAAAAAAAATTGCTCTATCAATCAGAACTTACAACACCAAACTCTGTAGATTTACATAAAACAATACATAAGCTTTCAAAAAAAAATTGCGAAAACTTAATTATTGAAGCTTCAAGTATTGGAATTAATCAAAATAGGCTTTTTCCATTAAAATTTAATAAAATTGCTTTTACTAATTTAACGCGCGACCATTTAGATTATCACAAAAATATGCATCAATATATGACTTCAAAAGGAAAGCTTTTTTTAGACTATTCTCATAAAAAAACTTTAGCTATACTTAATAGTGATGCTCAAAAATATAAATATTTTAGAGAATTATGTATTAAAAAAAAGTTAAAGATTCTTGATTATGGTAAAAATGCAAATTTTCTGAAAATAATTTCTATTTTAAAAAAAAATAATACACATGAAGTAAAAATTAGGCTTAAAAACAAGATAAGTAAGATAATAATACCTGCTAACAGTTTATTTGAAATTTACAATATACTATGCTCATTTTTAATTGTTTTTGGACAGAATATAAAGTTTAAAAACTTCAACTGTTTAAAAAAACTTAAAAATCCAAAAGGTAGACTTGAAAAGATATACGATAAAGATTTTAAAATATTTATTGATTATGCACATACCCCTGATGCATTAAAAAATGTTCTAAGTGCCTTAAATTGCTCAAAAAAAAATCGTATTATTTCTATAATTGGCTGTGGGGGTGATCGTGACCAGGGAAAAAGATCACTTTTAACCAAACAAGCTCTACTACTTTCTGATGTTGTAATTATTGCTGATGATAATCCAAGATTTGAAGATCCAAAAAAAATTAGAGATGAAATGCTTCATAATATTGGAGCTAAGCAAAAAGAAAAAATCTTTAATATTGGTGATAGAAAGAAAGCAATAAAATATGGAATCAATATTTTAAAAAATGGAGATATCCTAATTATTACAGGTAAAGGACATGAAGAGTACCAATTAATCAAAGGAAAGAAAAATTATTTTAGTGATCATGAAATAGTAAATAATATATTAGATAAAATATGAATCTATTCAATTCTATAGAACTTTCTCAAGCATTAAACATAAATATAAAGAAAAATATTTCTTTCGATGGAATTTCTATTGATTCAAGGGATATAGAAAAAAATTCACTTTTTTTTCCGATAAAAGGTGAAAAATTTAATGGTCATGACTTTATTTTAGATGCTTTTCAAAATGGAGCCAAAGCTTCAATAGTTGAGGAAAAAGAAATTAAAAGAATAAATAAAAGTTTTTTTAATGATAAAATATTAATTCCTGTAGAAAATTCATTGCAAGCTCTTCAAGATTTATCTAGATATATTAGAAACAGACCCAAAGATTTAAAAATGATTTGTATCACTGGAAGTAATGGAAAAACTTCTGTAAAAGACTGGATATCTTCTATTTTATCAAATTTTTTTATTACTCATTCAAGTTTAGGAAATTTTAATAATCATATTGGAATGCCCTTAAGTTTGGCAAGAATGAAAAAAAATACAGAAGTATGTGTGCTTGAGCTTGGAATGAATAAACCTGGAGAAATTCAGTTCTTAACTCAAATTTCAAAACCTGATTTTTCCATATTAACAAATGTCGGTCCAGCACATTTAGGAAACTTTAAGAATATTGAAGAAATTGTAGTTGAAAAATCATCCATTTTCAAAACATCAAAAAAAAGTATTTCAATAATTCCTAGAGATTCTCACTTCTTTAATTTGATTGATAATATAGCAAGAAAATATTCTAAAACTGTTTTATCATTTGGCTCACATATAAATTCTGATTTCAAGCTAATTAAATCATCAAGAATATCTGATAATATAAGTGAATTAGAATTTGAACTCTTAGGAAAAATAGTAAAGGTTAAAACACAAAATCATTCTACACATCACCATATGAATATTTTAATAATTTTAATCATTGCAGAGTTATTAGAAATTAATCAAAAAGAAGTAATTCAACAAATTTATGAGCTAAAACCTACGATTGGTAGAGGTTCAATTCATGAAATTTTCTTTAATGAAAAAAAGATAAGATTAATTGATGACTCTTACAACTCAAATCCTATGTCGCTAAAAGTATCTTTAAATAACATGAATAATTCGGCATATAAAAATTCAAGAAAAATTTGTGTCATCGGCGATATGTTGGAGCTTGGTAATAATTCTGAAGATTTACACAGAAAAATGGTAGACTCATTTACTGAAAACAATATTAATTTAGTTTTTACAATTGGCCAGCACACAAAAATAATTCATGATAACCTTCCTGATTTTATTCATTCGAAACATTTTGATAATATTGAAATTTTATATAATAAATTATCAAGTATTCTTTTAGATGATGATATAATTTTAGTAAAAGGATCTAATTCTATGGATTTAAATAAAATATGTAAAAAATTAAAAAAAAGAAATTCATAATGTTTTATTATTTTTTTTTACCTCTCATTGATCAATTTAGTTTTCTAAATCTCTTTAAATATATTACCTTTAGAGCAGGTGGGGCTTTATTTACGGCTTTAATTTTTAGTTTTATTTTTGGACCATTAATAATCAAAAAATTAAAGAATTTTCAGAGAAATGGGCAGCCCATTAGACAGGATGGACCAAAATCTCACTTAATCAATAAAGCTGGAACTCCAACTATGGGTGGAATATTGATTCTCAGTTCTTTAATGATATCTATTTTGCTTTGGGCAAATCTCAATAATACAATCGTTTGGTTGGTAATATTTGTAACTTTACTATTTGGATTAATCGGTGCATTTGACGACTTCCAAAAATTAAAAAATGAATCCTCAAATGGGTCTGATGGAAAAAAAAGGTTAGTTTTAGAGTTTACAGTCGCTTTATTATTTGTTTATTTTCTTAATTATATTTCGTCTGATGAGATTAAAAATGTTATTTCCATACCTTATACTAAAAGTTTATTTATTAATTTGGAATATCTATACATACCTTTTGGCGCTTTCGTAATTGTGGGTGCAGCTAATGCTGTAAACTTAACTGATGGACTAGATGGTTTAGCGATTGGTCCAATTATGATAACAGCTCTATCATTTGCATTCATTGCATATTTCACTGGAAATTTTATTTTTGCAGATTATTTAAAAATTCCTTTCATTCAAGGGACTGGAGAACTATCAATAATTTGTGCCGCTCTTATTGGCTCTGGATTAGGTTTTTTGTGGTTTAATGCACCTCCAGCTATGGTCTTTATGGGAGATACGGGTTCTTTGTCTGTTGGAAGTACTATTGGCTCTATAGCAGTTGCAACAAAACATGAAATTGTTTTAGCAATTATTGGCGGGTTGTTCGTTTTAGAGACTATATCAGTAATTATGCAAGTCTTCTCATTTAAGCTTACTGGAAAAAGGATATTTAAAATGGCTCCACTTCATCATCATTTTGAACAAAAAGGTTGGTCAGAATCTACAATAGTAATAAGATTCTGGATAATTTCAATTATCTTAGCACTTATTGGTCTTGCAAGTTTGAAATTAAGATGAGTTTTAAATCTTTGTCCAAAAAAAAAATTGTTGTTGTTGGGCTTGGTGTTTCTGGAATTTCGGTATCTTTAAAATTAATTAAATCAAAAATCAGTTTGTATGGATGGGATGATAATTTCCAAATAAGACGAAAAGCAAAAAGCTTGGGTATAAATGTTAAAAATATTGAGGATATAGATTTCAAACAGATTGACTATCTAATATTGAGCCCTGGTATTTCTCATTTAAAACCTAACCAACATATTTCTGCTAAACTAGCAAAGAAATCGAATTGTAAAATAATATCAGATATCGAATTACTTAATTTTCTTGACGAAAAAAAATTTACAATTGGAATTACTGGAACAAATGGAAAATCAACAACAACTCTGTATCTTCAGCATATTTTAAATAAGTTAAATATAAGGTCTCAAGCATGCGGTAATATTGGAACTCCAATCACCGATATTAATTTTTCATATAATCAAAAGTTAATTATAGAGGCTTCCTCATTCCAACTAGAACGAATTGGTAACTTCAAATTCGACATTGGCATCTTACTAAATATTACTAATGATCATCTTGATAGACATATTAGTATTTCAAATTACATAAAAGCAAAACTAAAAATATACAACAAGCAAACAGAAAATGATTACGCTATAATATCAGTTGATGATAAAAATTGTTTAAAAATATCTAATAGGTTTAAAAAGTTTTTTAAATCTAAGCTCATAAAAATAAGTACAAAAAAATTTGTAAAAGGTGGTATCTCGCTTAAAGTTTCTAAAGATTTTATATATATAATGGATGATTTTAATAACTGTGAATTAAAAGTAAGTCTTAATGACTTATCATTTTTCAAAAGTGATCATAATTATCAAAATTTATTAGCAGCATATGCAGCATGTAAATGTTTAAAGATTAGTAATAAAAATATTGCTAAAGGAGTTATAGGTTTTAAAGGCCTGGAACACAGAATTGAAAAAATATCAGAATTTAAGAATATTTCTTTTTATAATGATAGTAAGGCAACAAATGTAAGTTCAGCAAAAATTGCACTTTCATGTCTTAAAAATATTTATTGGATCGCTGGAGGCCGGTCTAAATTGGGAGGACTAGATGGTATTGGAGTAAAAGAATTAAAAAATGTTAGAAAAATTTTTACTTACGGAGAATCTTCCTCAGATTTCAAAGAATATCTTGTTAATATGAGAGATACCAAAGCATTTAAATCTCTAGATGATGCTCTCAAAAGTGCTTTTATAAATGCAAAGAAAGAGAAAATAAATATTAACATCACTTTATCTCCAGCTTGTTCGTCATTTGATCAATTTAATAACTTTGAAGATAGGGGTGATTATTTTAAGAGAATTGTAAAAAAAATAAAATAAAATTTACTATGATATATTATTTAAAAAACTGGTGGGGATCTATTGATCGATGGATACTTGGTCTTACTTTAATATTAATATCTATAGGAATCCTATTAATTTTAAGTAGTTCGAGTGGCATTGAATCAAGGTATAACTTTTCAAACAATTATTTAATAAAAAAACACCTACTTTTTTTACCATTGGCTCTTTTTCTAATTTTCTTCTTTTCAACTCTATCAATCAGGAATCTAATCATAATTTCCTTAATTATATTTAGTATTTGTCTTACTTTAAGCTTTTTAGTTCTTTTTTTTCCTAATGAGACTAAAGGTGCAAAACGCTGGCTGAATATTTTTCAATTTTCCATCCAACCTTCAGAGTTCATCAAACCGTCATATGCAATTATAAGTGCTTTATTATTAAGCAGATTTAAAAAAAAAAAAGATATGTCTTTTAACATTAATTTACTGCTTTTTTCTTTAATAGGTTTGGCATTAATTTCTCAGCCTGATTTTGGGATGTTTGTACTTATTTTTATCACTTGGTTCTCACAAATTATTCTTCTAGGAGTCACTTTAAAGTTAATATTTTTCTTATCCTTTTTTGGTTTAATTATCAGTATAATTTCATATATCTCCCATAGTCACGTAAGATTTAGAATTAATAATTTTTTTGATAAAAATATTGGTGATAACTATCAAATAAATTTGTCTTTAGAAGCATTTTCTAGTGGAGGTTTCTTTGGAAAAGGGATTGGAACAGGTATATTTTCAAAAAAACTGCCTGATGCTCATTCAGACTTTATTTTTTCAATAGCTAGTGAGGAATTAGGATTTTTTTTTTCATGTTTAATAATTCTAATTTATTTAATAATATTTTATAGGATAACGATAAATACATTAAAAATAGATAACTTGTTCATTTTTTTAGCAACTTCAGGTCTATCATTGATTTTCATATTACAAAGTTTAATAAATATTGCATCAGCTATGAATTTAATACCTACAAAAGGGATGACACTTCCTTTTTTATCTTATGGTGGATCTTCTCTTCTTTCATGTTCAATAATTATTGGGTCAATTCTCTCTTTAACAAAGAAAAGGAACAGATTTTAAATTGTCTTTATCAAAAATTATATTAGTCTCTGGAGGAACTGGAGGACATGTTTTTCCGGCAATTGCATTATCAGAAGAGATGAAAAGACTTTCAATTGATCATGATATAATTACGGATATAAGATGTAAGAATATTTTTAAAACAAAAAAATTACCCTATAAAGTAGTTAATTCTTCATCTGTTTCTAAAAACTTTTTTTTAACTCCAATATATTTTATTAAAATTTTTTTTGGTTTAGTCGAATCAGTAATTTTTTTTATTAAGAAAAAGCCTTCTCTAGTTATTGGTTTCGGGGGGTATACATCATTTCCTTCAATATTAGCTGCAAGATTGTTAAAAATTCCTATAATCCTTCACGAGCAAAATGCTATTATGGGCAGAGCAAATAAGTTTTTATCACGTTTCTCTGATTTTGTTGCACTCACATTTAGAAAAACTATTCATGCTCCGAAAAAATCAGTTCATACAGGAATACCAATAAGACGTGAATTTTTCTCAGAAAAAAAAATATCTAAAAATAGTAAATTAAGAATATTAGTTCTTGGAGGGAGTCAGGGTGCAACGATCTTTTCTAAAATTCTTCCGGAAATAATTACCATGCTGAATAAAAGGGATTTGAAAAAATTTTCTCTAATTCAACAAGCAAGAAAAGCTGATATTGATAAACTATGTAAATTATATGTAAAGAATAATTTTGATTTTACTGTCAAAGATTTCTTCACTAATATAACTGAGGAGATGAGTAATGCCGATATTATTATTTCCAGATGTGGTGCTTCTACATTAGCCGAAATTAACGCTTGCTCTAAATTTAGTATTTTATTTCCACTTTTGAGTGCCAAAGATAATCACCAATATGAAAATGCAAAACAATTTTCTAAAGAAAATCAGTGCATGATTATTAAAGAAAATGAATTAGTTCCTGCTCATATTTCTAAAGTTATAAGTAAGTATATTTCAAATAAAAAAAGTTTTATTGAAAAAAAAAAAAAAATAGTTACCAATAACAATGCTACGCACAAAATGATTGAACTTATAAAAAGAGTAAAAAAAAGTGAGTCTTCTAGATAAAAAAAAATTTTACTTTATAGGTATTGGTGGAATTGGTATGAGCGGAATTGCCGAAATTCTTCATGAAATGAAGTTTAAAGTATCCGGAAGTGATATGTCCCAAAATAATAATACTGCCAGATTAAAAAAAATGGGTATTAATATTAATTTTGGTCATGAAAGTAATGATATTAAAAATTTTGATTTAGTAATAGTTTCCTCAGCAATAAAAGAAAAAAATGTCGAACTGCTGAAGGCAATTAAACTTAAAATTCCTGTTTTACCAAGAGCAAAAATGCTGGCAGAAATATTACGGCTAAAATCTTCAATTACTATTGCTGGATCACATGGTAAAACAACAACAACGTCCATTATCTCATGTATTTTAGAAGAAGCAAATTTTGATCCAACTGTAATTAATGGTGGGATAATTAATAATTATAATACTAATGCTAAATTAGGAAAAGGAAAGTGGATCATAGCCGAAGCTGATGAGTCAGATGGCTCTTTTACTTATCTAAATTCAACCATATGCTTGATAAATAATATAGATCCTGAACATTTAGATTTTTACGGAACATTTGAAAAATTGAAAGAAGCTTTTCTTAAATATGCTAATAATGTTCCATTCTATGGCTTTATATCTATATGCTCTGATCATAGAAATCTAAAGTTTTTAATAAAAAAACTAACAAACAAAAAGATTATCACTTTTGGATTGGATAAAAGCTCAGCTATATCAGCAAAAAATATTAAAATAATTGAAAAAAATCAAATATTTTACACCCAGTTTGATTTGATAATCAATTTAAAAAAATATGAAGAAGTCAATAGGTTGATGATACCAATTTTAGGTGATCACAACTTAAGAAATACTTTAGGAGCAATAAGCATCTGTTTAAATCTAGGAGTTACAAAGAATCAAATTAAAAATGCACTAAAAAACTTTAAAGGAGTTAAGAGAAGGTTTACTTTAATAGAAAAAATAAATAACGTTAGAATATTTGATGATTACGCCCATCATCCTAAAGAGATTTCTGCAACTTTATCAGCATTAAGGAAAATATCTAAAAAAAAAATTATTGCTGTATATGAACCACACAGATATTCTCGATTAAGGGACTTATTTTCAGATTTTTCAAATTGTTTTAAAATGGCAGATACTTTGTTTATTTTACCAGTCTTTGCTGCTGGAGAAGATAGGATTAAGAATTTTGATAGTAAAAGTTTGGTTTCACAAATTAAAGAAGGATCCAAAAAAGAAGTTTATTTAGTTAAATCAGAGGAATTGTTATTTGCTAATATCAAAGTAAAAGTTAAACCTAATGATAATATTATTTTTCTAGGAGCAGGACCAATAACAAAATTGGCAAATTCTTTTCCGAGTTTTATGAAGTCTGAATAATGAAAAAAATTTTTTTTTTCTTTAAATTGTTGTTTTTAATATTTAAAAAAGAAAAAATAATTCAGATCAACTATCATATTGGTAAAAAAACATGGTTTGGAACGGGTGGTAAAGTTAAAATTTTTTTTCAACCGGAGTCTTTAGATGATCTTTCTTTATTTCTAAAGTTAATACCAAAGAAAATTATTATTTTTATTATTGGTTCAGGATCAAATCTTTTGATAAGAGATGGAGGAATATCTGGAATAGTTATCAAACTAAATAGTGGATTTAATGATTTTTTTTATGATGAAAAAAAAAAAATAGTGGTGGTAGGTTCTGGATTAAAAAATCTTACATTTGTTAAATTTTGTGTCAAAAATAATATTGGTCAGTTTGAATTTCTTTCTGGTATTCCTGGAACTATTGGTGGTTCCCTCAAGATGAATGCAGGATGTTTTGGAAAAACTATAAGTGATAACTTGATAGGTATGAATATTATGAATAGAAATGGTGAGCTA
This sequence comes from Rickettsiales bacterium, assembly GCA_028407765.1. Lineage (GTDB taxonomy): Bacteria > Pseudomonadota > Alphaproteobacteria > Methylaequorales > Methylaequoraceae > TMED211. The sequence continues at coordinate 1,311 of JAOOJU010000030.1, read as the reverse complement.
CATTATTACAAAAAAAAGGATTTAAAATTCGAATACCGAAAAACTTCAATTTTATCAGATTCAATTGTTATTTCAGCAATATTTTCTTCAAAAAAATCAACAAAAATAAAGATTCAAAATAATATTGATAAAATCTCTAAAATGAGAAAACTTTCACAACCGTTGTCTTCAAGAACTGGAGGCAGCACTTTCCAAAATCCAAAGTTAGACAAGGCATGGAAATTAATTGATAAGATTGGTTACAGAGGCAAAAAATTTGGAGGAGCACAAATTTCAGAAAAACATAGTAATTTTTTAATTAATAATGGAAATTCTAACTCATTAGACATAGAGTTACTTGGTGAAGAGATTCGCGAAAAAGTTTATTCAGAAGTGGGAATAAAATTAGATTGGGAAATAATAAGAATTGGAAAATTCATTAAATATTAAAAGAATCGCAATTTTAGTTGGAGGTTTATCTGAAGAGTTTGATATCTCTATTCGTACAGGTAAACAAGTTGAGAAAATTCTCGAAAAAAAATACGTTACTAAAACCATTAAAGTTATTAGTGATCTAAATAAACTCTTAAGTGATTTATCGTTTTTTAAGCCTAATTTAGTTTTCAATGCTTTACATGGAAACTTTGGAGAGGATGGGCAGGTTCAATCGTTACTTAATATACTCAAAATTCCTTATACACACTCTGGTGTTGCAAGCTCTTCAATTGGAATGGATAAATTTCTTTCAAAGTTAATTTTTAAACAAAAAGGAATTCTTTGTCCCTTTGGTATAAAAACAACAATCAAAGAATTAAAGAATGAAGAACTAAAAATAGCACAAATCATAAAACCAATAAATGGGGGTTCCAGTATTGGAATCTATAAATTAGAACCAAAAGAAAAAAAAAAAAATTTAAAAATATTAAATAACTTTGATAGTAATGATGAGGTACTATTAGAACAATTCATTCCTGGGAGAGAAATAACAGTAGGGATATTGGATGATAAAATTTGTGGTATTACTGAAATTGTACCAAGATTTGATTTTTATGATTATAAGAGTAAATATATAGATGTTGCAAAACATATCCAAAATCCAAAAATATCAGAAAAAATTAAAAATAAATTATTTGAAAGTTCTATTCTTGCACATAAAACTCTTGGCTGTAATTGTATAAGTAGATGTGATTTTCGTTACAACGAAGATAAAGAAGAAGCTTACTTACTTGAAATCAATACACAACCAGGTTTAACAGAAAACTCTCTCCTACCAGAAATGGCTTTAGCGAATGGAATTTCTTTTTTAGAACTTTGTGAAATATTAATTACAAA
>JAOOJU010000003.1 GCA_028407765.1 Rickettsiales bacterium | reverse complement strand
TAAATGAAATAACTCTAATGACGAGTGAAGAAGAAAAATTGATAGGTAGAGAAGAACATTTAAAAATAATTAAACAATATGGTGGTCAGTATAAAAATGCTAAATTACAAAATTATATAAATTCCATTGGTACCTTTTTGGTCAGTACTTCTGAATTACCAAACTTAGAGTTTACATTTACCCTCCTTGATACCCCAATAGTAAATGCATTCGCACTGCCTGGAGGATATATATATATTACCAGAGGTTTACTATCTATATGCCAGAATGAAGCCCAACTTGCAGGAGTTCTTGCTCATGAAATTGGTCACGTTACTGCTCGACATGCAGCAAATCGTTATACTAAATCAATAGGAGTAGGGGTACTTAATAATATTCTGAGTGTCATAAGTAAAAATCAAATTATTACTAATTTTTTAAATCAGTCTTCTGGTCTCTATCTACTATCTTATTCCAGGAAGCAAGAATATGAAGCAGATAAATTATCTGTAAGATACATGACAAGAGCAGGCTTTGAACCAAGAGAAATGTCTAATTTTCTTAAAAATATGGAAAAATACTCTATTTTACAGAGCAAAATAATGGAACGTAAGAGTAGAAATTCTCGGTCAGACTTACTATTGACCCATCCATCATCCTCAAAAAGAATATTGGAAGTTATAAATGAATCAAAAACTAAGCCTGTTTCTAATCCGATAATTGCAAAAGAAATTTTTTTAAAAAAAATTGATGGACTAGACTTTGGTGAGAAGATTGAAGAAGGGTTAATAAAAAATAATTATTTTCTGCATTCAGACCTAGGGATCTCATTTAAACTTCCAGATAATTTCTATTTTATCAACACTTCTAAAAACTTGATAGGTATATCAAATGATGACGCTAAAATTGTGTTTGATATCGATAAAAAAACAATTCCTTTCAATAAATTAAGAAGTTACATTGAAAAATGGAGTGGAAATTCAAAACTAGTTGAATACAAAGAATCAATAGTATCAGGATTAAAAACAGCTGAAGCAATTTTAAAAGTCAAAGAAAAAAATATTAAAATATTAATTATAAGAAATAAGTCAGTTCTTTATCGATTTGTTCTATTATCAGACGGTGAAAAAAAATTTAGTAAATATAGTATAGAAATATCAGATATCAAAACGAGTTTTAACGTCAAAAATACAAAATATTTTGAAAAAATACTTCCAAACAGAATTAAAATAATCACAGTGAAACCTGGAGATACGATTGATTCTTTAAACAAAAGACAGAGTATTCAAAAAAAGTATTCTGAAGAAATTTTTAAATTAATAAATAGTATTCAAGGCAAACTTCAAATAGGTCAAAAAGTAAAAATTATAGTTAATAACTAAGATGGACTATTTAAAAGTTCCTCAAGTTTCTTTTTTGCAGCCTTCTTATCTATGTCCTGAACGGCACCATATTCATTACTTAATCTGTTGAGGGCAGTAAGATAAATTTGTCTTTCCGAGTAAGATTGTTGCTCCAGTGATTCCTCAGTTTTATGTAAATCTCTCACTACCTCTGCTATTAATACAGGGTCTCCACTATTAATATTTTTTTCATATTCTTTAGCTCTCTTTATCCACATATCTTTTTTTAGATTTGGAACTTCACCCAGCACCTCTAAAGCTTTAGATAGCCTATTTTTATTACTTAGTTTTCTCAAACCAGAATTTGCTGTTTTGTTCATAGGAATTCTCAGTTTCATTTTGTCTTGCTTGAAATTTATTATAACAAATTCATGATCATCACCATCAATATGATGAGTATCAAATTCTTCAATTTGACCTACTCCGTATGTTGGATAAACAACTAAATCTCCTACTTCTAGATTCAAGTCCTCATTACTTTTTTTCAAATTTTTCTCCATTTATAATTTTATTATTTTAATTTCATTAGACTAGAAAAAAAATACCAGTTTATTAGTTCCCTTTTCCCGGTTTTGGACTGAAGTATTTTTCAAACTTATTTTCTTTGCCTTTCCAGTCTTCGGCATCCTTAGGAGGTTCGCCTATTCTGGAAATATTTGGCCATTTTTCAGAAAATTCTCGGTTAATGTCTATCCACTTTTGAGCATCATCGCAGTTGTCATCGCTTATTGCCTCTGCGGGACATTCTGGTTCACATACTCCACAATCAATGCACTCATCAGGGTGAATAACTAACATATTTTCACCTTCATAGAAACAGTCTACCGGGCAAACCTCTACGCAATCCATGAATTTACATTTAACGCAATTATCTTTAACTATGTATGTCATTAAACTATGTGATCAATATGATTTTTATATATCACTATTTCTTTTATTTTCAAGATAATAAAATATTCCCTACATAATCGATGGTTTTAAATCTAATAATCTAGGATTTTTAAAACAATTTTTCAAGAAATCTTCTTCATTTGAACATTCTTCTAGTATTTTCTTGCTATAGGATATTTTCTTTTTCTTTGAAAAATATATTGAGTCTATCAATTTCTCATAAAAGTTGTAGTAAATAAGATATGAATCATTATTTACATCAATTTCATAATATCCGATTTTATTATACAAGTTTATTGGAATGTTTCCTGCTAACTTTATTTTATTTATTGAAATTAACTTTCTTTCAATTTTTTTTTTTATTCTTAAGTTATAAAAAATATTTATTAGCATCTGCTTTATGTTTAAAAGTGCTAAATTCTCATTTTTTAAGAATAAAAAATTATTTCCATTAGTTATTCCATAATCTTTTAATAAAAAAATCTCATCCTTATTTAGGTTTTTATAGTAATACTCATAATTCTTTTTTAGGCAATGACCCATATTTTCGTATAGTCCAAAACAAATAGCTCTATATGAAGAGGAATAGTCTTTTTTGAATGAATCGTCAAAAATATCTTTAATAATTCTGATTTTACGTTTGATGATAATGTCTAAATAATTTTGAACTTTTTTTTTTATCATCAAATTATCTTTACTTGAAAAATAGTTGTCTGATAAGATTTTAATTTTTGGCGATAATATATCGTCTCCCTTTTGAAAGCATGCAATTCTCTCATGTTTCCAGAAAACTTCTCCCTCTATACTGAAATTTAAAGAACTAATATCTGATGATAAGAAACCTTTTATAATTTCACCAGTGACCTTTGCGAGAGAGTTTTTTATATATTTATATGAAAAAGATTTTTTTTTGATTTCTAATTTTTTATTTACGAAAAAAAACTTAAACCCTTTCACAAAACCTATTTTCTTCTTACTAAAGAAAAGATCATTCATTTTATTTAGATAAACAAAATTTTGATCATTTTCAAATAATGTTTGGTTTGGGTTTTTAATTGTTTCATCAACAAATTTATTAACTAAATTTTCATGCAATTTATTAGAAAGAAAATTCTCAATCTTTTTTATTTTAATTTGATATTGTTGAGAGTTTTCTATCCAACTTTTTTTAAAAGAAATATAAGACCAAGTCCTTATCTGTGAAATCTTCATATTAATAACAGAGATCTTATCTTGAACTTTTTGTATTTGTTTAACCTGCATATCAATCCAAGGTTCAGGAATACAGCTTTTTTCAATTAATAAAAAATTAGCAATCTTTATCAAAAATCTTGTATGGTATTCATCCATTGTCTTCATATAATCTGGTATTCCACAAATCTCCCACAAAGCTTTGAGATGAACTTTATTTGTTACTTGTTTTTTTATTCGCTTATCTTGAAGTAATAGATTTAATTGGTTTAAATCATTAGCATTTTTTTTATAAATAAAGTAACTGGATTTTGGTTTTTTTTTAAGGCTCTCTATTAAAGTTTTACTGGAACTAAAATTTAAATTTGAATTTCTCCAGAAGATTCTATCAATCACACTGTACCGATGTTCTTCTACAAATTTTATTAAATCGTTATCAAGCTCCTTTAAATTTTGTGTTACACCAAAAAAACCATCATTAACATATCTTCCAGCTCTCCCAGCTATTTGTGAAATTTCATCATTAGTTAAGTATCTTCTCTTGAATCCATCAAACTTTATTAGAGTTGTAAAAAATATATACTTGATTGCTAAATTTAATCCTAATCCTATTGCATCTGTAGCTACAATATAATCAACATGGCCTTTTTCGAATAGTTTTACTTGAGCATTTCTCGCATCTGGTGATAAAGCGCCTGTAATAACTGAGACGCCTCCCTTAAATTTTTTTATTTTTTCTGCAATTGAATATACATCAATCTGTGAAAAAGCTATTATTGCTGATCTTGGTGGTAGTCGTGTTAAATTCTTATACCCATAATATTTTAAGTTTGATAATCTCGATTTTTTTATAACTTTCAATTTAGGGAAAATTTTCTTCAACAATGATTCAATTGAGAGAGAACCTAGAAGTAATGTTTCTAAACTTCCTCTTGAATTTATTATTTTATCAGTAAATTGATACCCTCTTTCGAAATTTGCAGCTAGTTGAACTTCATCAATAGCTAAAAATTCAAACTGTTGTTTTTCAGGCATTGCTTCTACTGTACAAAAAAAGTATTCAGCATCTTTTGGTATAATCTTTTCTTCACCAGTAATTAGGGCAACTTTGTTTTTTCCAATTTTTTGAGCAACTAATTCATAATTCTCTCTAGCCAAAAGTCTTAGCGGAAAACCTATTACTCCATTTTTATATGAAAGCATTTTCTCCACAGCAAAAAAAGTTTTTCCTGTATTAGTTGGACCAAGTATCGCTGAAATTTTTTCAAACATATTAATTAACTTATTTTATTTAAGACATAAGGTAAAATGCCATCCTCTCTGAAATAATTAATTTCATTGACTGTATCAATCCTTGAAACAACCTCTATTTTCTTACAAGTTTTATCTTTATAATTTATTGTTATACTCTTTCTTATATTTGGCTCTTTTTGAAAGGACAATAAATCACCAATATCAAAGCTTTCCGAACCCAACAAACCTAGGTCTTCAACTGTATTATTTATCATTTCAAGTGGCAATACACCCATTCCAACTAAGTTTGATCTATGTATCCTCTCAAAACTCTCAGCTATGACAACTTTTATTCCTAAAAGCTTAGTGCCCTTTGCCGCCCAGTCTCTTGAAGAACCTGTACCATATTCTTTCCCAGCAACCACTATTAATGGAACTCCTTCTTTTTCATACTTTTGGGCAACATTGTATACTTCATCCTCATATCCACTAGGATAGTGAATAGTATATCCACCCTCTTTATTTACCATTTTGTTATTGATTCTTACATTTGCAAAAGTTCCTCTAACCATGATCTCATGATTACCCCGACGCGCACCAAAAGAATTAAAATCTAAATTTTTTACTTGTCTTTCTGTTAAATACTTTCCGGTTGCACTATCTTCTTTTATAACACCAGCAGGAGAGATATGATCTGTTGTAACAGAGTCACCAAGTATAAGTAAAGGTTTTGCATTTGTTATAGTTGTTTTTTTTTGTCTATTTTGGTCTAAAAATGGAGGCTTCTTTATATATGTTGATGATACCGACCAATCATATGTTTCTGAATTAACAGTTTTAATTTTTTCCCAGTTCTCATCTCCATCAAAAATCTTAGAATATTTATCTACATACATTTTCCTCGATAAAACAGTTTCCATAATTACATTAACATCTTTCATTAATGGCCAAAAATCCTTCAAATATAAATCATTACCGTTTACTGAAGTTATTGGTTCAGAATAAATATTTAAATCTACTTTGCCTGCAATTGCATAGATCATAACTAGTGGCGGAGAAGCGAGGAAGTTTGATTTGATTAAAGGATGTATTCTGCCTTCAAAGTTTCTATTCCCGGAAATTACACTACAAACATTTAAGTTTCGTGTCTTTATTTCTTGTTCTATATCTTTTCTAAGTGGCCCTGAATTTCCAATACATGTCGTACAACCGTAACCCACGATATTGAATCCTAATTGATTTAATGGTTTAATCAAATTCGCTTTTTCTAAATACTCCTCAACTACTTGACTCCCGGGTGCGAGAGAAGTTTTTACCCATGATGGAATTTTAATACCAAGATCTATTGCTTTCTTTGCAATTAAGCCAGCCATAATTAGTACAGAAGGATTCGACGTATTTGTACAACTTGTTATTGCAGCAACACATACTGAACCATGTTTTACCTTATTTTCTTCTCTCATTAATTCTAAATTTTCATTCTCAGTACTAGATAATTGATCCAGAAAAACTTCCTTTACATCCTCTAAATTAATTTTATCTTGTGGTCTTTTTGGCCCCGCCATCGCAGCTTTAATTTGGTCAAGTTTAATTTCCACTACTTTATCATAACTTATTGGGTATGACTTATCATCCATCCAAGTTCCCTGAATTTTACTAAATTTCTCTATCAAATTAATATCATCTAAGTTTCTTCCAGTTAGCTTTAGGTAATCAAGTGTTTCTTTATCCACTGGAAAAATACCACACGTAGCTCCGTACTCAGGTGCCATATTTGATATTGTTGATCTTTCTGACAATGATAAATTTTTCAAGCCATGCCCAAAAAACTCTACAAATTTTCCTACTACTCCGAGTTTACGAAGTTTCTGAGTTATTGATAAAACTAAATCTGTTGCAGTTATCCCCTCGTTTAACTCTCCTGATAATTTAATGCCAATAACATCTGGAATTAACATTGAAATGGATTGTCCAAGCATTACTGATTCTGCTTCAATACCTCCAACACCCCATCCCAATATGGATAAAGAATTTATCATTGTTGTATGACTATCTGTTCCAACAACTGAATCAAAATACAAAAAGTCATTATTTTTAATTACCACATCTGATAAAAATTCCAAGTTAATTTGATGACAAATACCTGAGCCAGGTGGAAAAACTTTAAAATTTTTGAATGATGATTGAGCCCATTTCAATAATTGATATCGCTCTGTATTTCTTCTAAACTCTTTATCTACATTTTTACTAATAGAGTCATCTTGCCCATAGTTATCTACAATAATTGAATGATCAATAACTAAACTAACTGGAACTAATGGATTTATTATCTTAGGATCCTTTTTTCTCTCCTTTACTGAGTCCCTCATTGCTGCAAGATCAGAAACTGCCGGGACTCCTGTATAATCTTGCATCAAAACTCTTGAAGGTTTAAATTGAATTTCAGAACCAACTTTGCGCTCAATTAAATTTTCAATATCTTCTTTCCTAACTGTTTGATTATCAAAGTTTCTAACTAAGTTTTCTAACAAAATTTTGTAAGATATAGGGAGACTCTTTATCTTTAATGATTCCAAAAAATCGATATTATTAATGTTATAAAAACAAAAATCTTTGTCTAATATATTAATTTTATCCAAACTTTTAAAATTATTTGAATGATTGTTCATGAATTTACCTTTATTAATAATATTAAATTATTATTTTCAAAAAACGTAAAAAAAATAATTATGGTATTAGAAGTTAAATCAGTCTCCTTAAAACGAAATAAGAAACTTTTATTTAAGGATCTTAATTTAAATTTAAAAAAATCTCAAATCATGATTTTAAAAGGTTCGAATGGAATTGGAAAATCTAGTTTACTTGAAGCAATAATCGGTATGTTAGAACTTAGTAGTGGAGAAATAAAAATAAACGGAGAAAGTAATCTAAATACATGTAAATTGTTCACTTTTATAGGGCATAATAATAGTTTAAAAGAAGAGCTTACTGTAATAGAAAATATAAAATTATGGTTAAAATTAAACGATCAGTATTTTGAAGATTTAGAGATTATTAGTAAATTAAGTTTTTTTAAAATCAATCATCTTTTTGATCATCAAATAAATCTTCTTTCAGCTGGTCAAAAAAGAAAAGTTGCTCTCAGTAAATTATTATTTTCGAATTGCAACCTATGGATTTTGGATGAGCCTACTAATAGCTTGGATAAAGATTCGCAAAATCAATTTAATATTCTAATTAAAAAACATCAAAAGAAAAATGGATCTACTTTAATTACAACTCATCTTGATTTTACTTTAAAGTCATTTATAAAAATTGACTTAGATTTATTAGTAAAAAAAGCAGAAACCTACATAAACCCAAATAATTGGAAGAATCTATGAGAAATTTTTCTGCTCTGTTTTACAGAGAAATGTTTATAGGCATCAGAAGTATCGGAAATTTGATGATAAGCCTTTCTTTTTTTTTAATAAGTATTATCATTTTTATTCTATCATTAGGTCCAAATCCAGAAATATTGTCAAATATCGGTTCTGCAATAATATGGGCAACAGTTATATTTACAATCATTTTGAGTACTGAACAATTTTTTCTCAAAGACTTTCTAGACGGAAGTCTCAAAGAATTACAAATAATTGGTTATTCACCCGAGAGTATAATAATATCTAAAGTATTAGTGATGTGGATTTTCTTAATTTTACCATTATTATTATTCACGCCTTTACTATCTTTAATGCTACAATTGCAATCAGATGAGATTATAGTTTTAGTTTTTTCTATTATTCTAGGAAGTCCTTCAATTTTATTAATCACAAGTATTGGGACTTTGTTAACCCTTCAATCAAAAAATAACAAAGTTCTTCTTTTAATTTTAGTTTATCCAATCATTGTTCCAATTCTCATCTTTGGCGTTGGATCAGTTAAATTATCTCAGTCAATAAATGACAACGAGTCTAATTTTTTAGTTTTAATTGCAATTTTTTTAATTACATTACCAATAACATTAATTTCTGGAAGATATGCTTTAAAAGAAGTAAATAAATAAAATGTTTAATCTATCAAATCCAAAAAGATTCCAAAATTTCTCCCAAGCAATATACCCATGGGTTTTTTATAGTTCTTTTATTTTAATTACAATTGGTCTTTATTTTTCTTTTTTTAAGTCACCCCCAGATTACTTACAAGGACAAACAGTCAGAATTATGTATATTCATGTACCGTGTGCCTGGTTATCGCTTCAAATTTATTTGATAATGGCTATTTGTAGTTTTATATCAATTGTTTATAAACATCCACTGGCAGACATAATTGCCCGTTCTAGTGCACCCATAGGTGCATGCTTCACTCTGATAACACTTATTACCGGTTCTATTTGGGGTAAACCAACTTGGGGAACATGGTGGGTATGGGATGCTAGGTTAACTTCAGAACTCATTCTTTTATTTATCTATCTCGGGCACATTTTAATATCGAATTCTTTTGAGGATGTGAGAAAAGGAGACAGGAATGCTGCTATACTAACTTTAATTGGTGTTATAAATCTTCCAATTATTAAATGGTCAGTTGATTGGTGGAACACACTTCATCAGACAGCAAGTATAACCAAATTTTCTAGTCCTTCGATCGATCCTCTAATGTTAAAGCCTCTTTTGATTATGGCGTTATCTATGATGTTACTATTTATCTCTATTTTATTAAATAGAATTTCATCGGAAATTTTAAAAAGAAAGATAGAAATAATAAGAATTAATAAAAATAATTAAAATGAAATATTTTCTTGAACTTTTAGAATCTGAAAAACACTTGCCCTATGTTGTTTCATCATATTTGATAGCATTTTTTATAATTGCTCTTTTAGTAATAAGTTCTAAAATACAAAATAAAAAAATAAAAAAAAAATACCTTGAAATGGTCAATGATCATGAAAAGTAAACATAAAAGACTTTATTTTGTTTCACTATTATTAATATCTTTTTTTATCGGATTCAGTGTTTTAATTATAAATCTAAGAGATAATCTTGTGTACTTTTATTCTCCAACAGAAATGTTAATGAAAGAAAATGAGTTAAACAAAAAAGCAAGAATCGGTGGACTCGTTGAAGATTTAAGTATCAAAAGAAAATTAATATTAAGAAATGAAAAACAAGTAGAAGAGATTAACTTTAGAATAACTGACTTAGAGAATGCTATAGACATAAAATATATTGGAATTCTTCCAGATTTATTTAAAGAAGGACAAGGAGTTATAGTAGAAGGATTTTTTATGAAAGATCAAAAAATTTTTAACGCAAAAAAAGTATTAGCTAAACATGATGAGAATTATATTCCACCTGAAATTAAAAATCTTGTAGAAGGGAATTAGCTATGATTGCAGAACTTGGTTTAATATTTCTTGTATTTTCAATGATATTCAGTTTTTTTCAACTTTTCCAACCATTAAGTCAAAATATTTTTAATTATAAATTTTTTGACGATCTTGATATTTATATGAAACTTGCAAATACCACTTTTTTTGTGACTTTACTGTCTTTTCTTTGTCTTACTTATAGTTTTATTGTGTCTGACTTCTCTCTTTTAATCACCTCTCAAAACTCTAATAGCGAGTTACCTTTATTATACAAAATTACTGGTGTGTGGGGAAACCACGAAGGATCTATCCTTTTATGGTTGTTAGTGATGACATTCTTTAATTATTTACTGTCTAAAAGCAACATCAAAGATTCTGAGCTTAAGAAAATAATTCTTATTATTCAAGGAAGTCTCTGTTTTCTGATAAGTTTATTTATTATTTTAACATCTAATCCGTTTGATAGAATTTTTCCTCCTCAAATTGAAGGAAAAGATTTAAATCCTTTATTGCAAGATCCAGGTTTAGCTATTCATCCACCTTTTTTATATTTAGGATATGTTGGGTTTTCTATTGTATATTCTATGGCAGTTGGAGCCTTAATAAAAAAGAAAATCACAAAAGAATTTATTACTATTATGAAGCCTTGGATCTATTTATCCTGGACATTTTTAACTTGTGGAATTGGCCTTGGTAGTTGGTGGGCTTATTATGAACTTGGTTGGGGAGGTTTCTGGTTTTGGGATCCGGTAGAAAATGCTTCTTTACTGCCATGGCTGACTGGTACTGCATTACTTCATTCAGTGATTGTTGCAGAAAAAAAAGATTCACTAATATCTTGGACATTACTTCTCGCAATAATAACTTTCTCTTTAAGTCTTCTTGGAACTTTCTTAGTACGTTCTGGAGTATTAGTTTCAGTCCATGCTTTTGCAAATGATCCTGGAAGAGGACTTTTTATTCTTTTACTGCTAGCAATAATTTGTGGTTTTGGTTTATATATTTTTTTCAAAAACTCAGAAAATTTCAATAAAAATAAATTCATTGAGCCACTATCGCGAGAAGGTGCAATATCACTAAATAATATTTTTATGGTTACTATTACTGGAACTATATTTATTGGTACTATTTACCCATTGGTCTCTGATGTTTTGTTCAATAAAAAAATCTCGGTCGGAGCTCCCTTCTTTAATTCTGTAATTTTACCTTTTATTTTTCCCTTAGTTCTAGGAATGATTTTTGGTCCTTTCTTAAAGTGGGGAAAAGATGACTTCTACCAACTAATGAAGAGATTAAAAGTTTTTCTTTTAATGATTTTTATTATTTCATTATGCTTTTGGTATTTTCAAAATAAAGGTCCAGTGCTTGCAATAGTTTCTTTTACATTTGCTATTTGGCTCATTACTGGTTCTATTTTTGAATTATTTAGTCAAATTAAAATTAGATCTAGAAATAATCTTTTTAAATTTTGGAGAATACCAAAAAAAGTTTTATCACAATCTATTGCTCACCTTGGAGTTGCTTTTCTAATAATAGGAGCAACAGGAGGATCTATATTAAAGGAAGAGAAAATACAATTTCAATCCTTTGGGGAAAAAATTAGTATAGACAATTATCAATTAGAATTTATCGGTGTTGAAAATAAACGGATTAAAAATTATGAATCTGACTTTGCTTCCTTTAAATTGTATAAAGATAATAAATTTATTAAGTCAATTCATCCCGAAAAAAGATATTACAATGCAGGAAAGCAAGTAACCACAGAAGCAGCTATCCATAGCACTATATTTGGTGATATCTATGTTGCAATAGGTGACAAAAACACGAATTCAAGTTACCCAAAATCTTGGACAACAAGGATTTGGTATAATCCATTTGTTTTATGGATCTGGCTGGGTGTTTTATTTATGTCAACTGGTGGTACTATTTCATTATTAAGTTCAAAAAAGTCAAAATGAAAAAGTTTTTTTTATTTTTTTCAGGATGCTTTTTACTTTATATATTTTTTAATGGTTTATACAAAGATCCCAAAAAAATTCCTTCGAATCTGATAGATCAAGAAATACCTTCTTTCTCGACACATAACATTGCTTCGAAAAAAGGATTTGATAAAACGACTCTTATTGAGAATGATAAAATTAAAATTATTAATTTTTTTGCATCTTGGTGCCCTCCTTGTAGAATTGAACATCCTCAATTACAAGAACTTTCAATTGATGAAAATCTTTTGGTTTTAGGTATAAATAAAAAGGATAACCCCGATGACTTAAAAAAATTTTTATCTGAATTGGGAGATCCTTTTCATTCTATTATAAGTGACCCAGACGGTTTAGTAAGTATTGACTGGGGAGTATATGGTTTGCCTGAAACATTTATTGTTGATCAAAAAGGAAAAATTAGACATAAACATTTAGGCCCAATAATGGACCGAGACATGGAAAAAATTGAAAAAATAATTTATAAACTTAAGAATGAATAAAAAGATTATTTTACTATTAGTGCTTTTTCCTTTTTTTTCTAACCCTGGATATTCTATCGAACCAGATGAAGTTTTAAAAAATAAAAGTTTAGAGGATAGAGCGAGAAAAATTAGCAAAGAACTTAGGTGCTTAGTCTGCCAGAATGAAGATATCGATAACTCTAATGCCGATATTGCAAGAGATTTGAGGTTATTGGTGAGAAAGAAGTTATTAGAGGGAGAGACTAATGAACAGATAATATCTTTTATACATTCTAAATATGGAGACTATGTTTTATACAAACCACCCATAAGGATTGACACCCTTTTTCTGTGGACTTTTCCTTTTATCATGTTTTCTTTCTTTATTTATTTCTTCTTTAGAAGGAAAAAAAAGAAATGAAAATCCTATTTTTCTTGATTAGCATTATTTTATGCTTTTCTTTTAACTGGTATATATTCAGAAAAAATAAAAAAAAAATATTTATCAGTTTCTTCATAAGTATTTCAATTTTATTTCTTATCTATAATTATAAAGGTAACAGTGAAATATTTGGTTATTCTGATTCGTTAGCAATTGATCTAAAAAACTCTTCTGAATTAGATACCACTAAATTAATACTTTTTCTAGAAAAAGAGCTTAGCAAGAATCCAAAAGACTCTGAGGGTTGGAAGATTCTTGCTCGCACATGCATGCTCAGTGGATATACACAAAAAGCAAATAAATATTATCTCAAAGCTTTAGCGTTGTTACCAGAAAATGTTCAATTATTGTCTGAATATGCCTTTTTTAAAAGAAATAATAATGATCTAACTAAATCACTAGAAATTTCAGAAAAAGTTAGACAAATAGATCCTAATGACATTGACAATTTAATTTTTTTAGCACAACTTTATTTTGATGCAGATAACAAGGAAAAATTTAGAGAATTAATAGATAATTTAAAATCCAAAAATATTAAACCGGACATAATAAAAGAATTGGAAATGTTAAGATAAAACTAATTGCCCTTTAAAAAATCTACACTGTTTATGGATTTCATTAATTTTTTAATTCTTTCGTCAATTCTAAATATTCTTCCCTGTATATTCCTAACTGGAACTATCTTTATGACAGAGTTAGTTAAAAATACACTTTCCGAATTAAGTAATTGTTTCTTTGATAGTTGACATTGGACTATATCTCTAAAATAATTACTAAATTTTTCTATTACTATTTCTCTCATAATACCCTTTATACCAATCTCGTTAATAATTGGAGTGTAGAGAATGTTGTTAGTTAAAGCAAAAACATTTGTCATTGTACCCTCTATCACATTATTCTGACTATCAGTTATTAAACCTTCAAAAATTTCCTTTTCAGTCCACTCTGACCGTGCTAATACCGAGTCCAGTCTATTTAAATGCTTAAAACCTGCTATATTAATATTATTTGACATTTTAGTTTTACAAAATTTTACATTTACGCCTTTTAACAAGTTCTTTTCTGAATAGATAGGCATTGCTGAAATTATAAGAATAATTGTTGGAATCATATTTTCTTCATATTTGTAGCCTCTTCCTCCAGAACCTCTTGTAACTATTATTTTAATAACACCGGAATGATAACCTAATTTAATAGCCCTTTTAATTATCTTATCTTTGTATTTCTCTAAAATAATTTCAGGCGGAAGATTTATAGCCAACATTTTACAACCATTACTTAAACGTTTTAAATGCCTTCTCCAAAACTCAACAAAAAAAACATCTTGATTATTTGTTTTTTTCCAAATCATTGTCTCAAAAAAGCCATCTCCATATGATAGACCTCTGTCAAAAACAGAGATCTTATCACTAAACTTTCCATTTATTAAGGATATAGGTTCCATTCAAAAACGAAGATTCTGTAATGCTTTTAACATTGCATTTGCTTTTGCTTCTGTTTCAAGCGTTTCTTTCTCTGGAATTGAATCAGCAACAATCCCACCTCCTGCTCTTAAAGATAACTTATTATCTTCACGTACCAAAGTTCTAATTAGTATATTTAAATCAAGATCTCCATTATGGTTAATATAACCAAAAGATCCTGTATATGGTCCCCTTCCAATTTTTTCAAGGTCACCTAAAATTTCTATACACTTTACTTTTGGACATCCAGTGATTGTACCACCAGGAAAAACCGCAGATATTATTTTTCCAGGTTTCATTGAGTTTTTTAGTCTTCCTTTTATATTTGAAACAATGTGATGTACATGTGAGTATGATTCTACTACCATCATTTCGTCTACTTTAACTGATCCAGCTTCGCAAACTCTGGCAATATCATTTCTTTCCAAATCAACTAACATCAAATGTTCAGCTCTTTCTTTTTCTGAACTTATTAATTCTCTAGAAAGCTCTACATCCGTAATTCCACTTTTGCCTCTTGGTCTTGTTCCTGCGATAGGTCTTGTTTCTACAACATTTTCTTTTACACTTATTAATCTCTCAGGAGAGGAACTAATGATTGATCCTTCCTTTAACATCAATAAACCCGAAAATGGTGAAGGATTAGTTTTCCTTAATTCTCTATATATGTCAGAATCAGATAGATTGGTATCAATTTTAAACTCCCATAGTCTGGACAGATTTGCCTGAAAAATCTCTCCCTGAAAAATATATTCAATACATTTTTTTATATCATCTTGATGTTGTTTATCTGTTCCTTTTTTTGTGACTTCAATTTTCTTTTTGGAAAAAGTTTTGATGACTTTCTTGTTTATTCTTTCATAATCCTTTGCCATGTCTTTAGCAATTTCCTTTGAACCTTCAGTTATAAAAAATAAAATTCTATCAATTTTATCATAAATTATTGCAGCGCTTACTCTTGCGGCAAAGGCAGTTGGGATTTGATGAGGAGAATTCGGAAGTTTAAGTGATTTTTCAATTTCCATAACTAATTCATATCCTAAATAAACAAACCATCCACCGAGAAATGGAAGTTCAATTTTTTTTCCATTTATAGTAACGTCCTCTTGGAAAATTTTTTTTCTTTCTATTTCTTTATCCAGATCTTCCAGGAAGTTTTTTGAATGGTTACCAATTTTTTCTAAAATTATATTTGGTTTCCTAAAAAGTATTGAATATCTTGCTCTTTCGTTTCCTTTTGCAACACTCTCAAGTAAAAATGGGTATTTTTCTGGGTCTAAATCAAAAAAATCTAAAATATCAAATTTTATATCAATATTTGTTACAAAATTGATATAAAATCCTTTGCCAATTATTTCATTATTTTCTATTTTTTTCATAGCTTGTATTTATTTTTTTTTATATCATATTTTTGTCAGAGGGGTAGAAAATGTATCATACTTTAGTTATCGGTGGGGGTTGTTTAGGCGCATCAACTGCTATTTCTTTACAGCATAAATTAAATAAACGAAACAAAAAAGAGAAAGTTTGTTTGATTGATAAATCAGTACTATGTGCAGCAGAGTCATCAAGACACTCAGGCATAGTTAGAGCAGCTAATGCAGATCAAGATGCATCAATAATGGCTACCGAAAGTATTAAGCTATGGAAAAACCTAGGATCCATTTGGGGAATAGATATGGACTTGGAGCAATTTGGAGCCATTTGGATTGCAAAAAAAAATCAAGACGGGAAGAATATTGCGTGGAATAAACTTTCAAAACGTATGGAATCTATAAATGTCTCTTTTAAAGAAATTGACAACGTAATTGCATCAGATTTATGTGGTGACAGTCTTATAGTCAATGAGAATGAATCATATTATTTCGAGCCAGAAGCACTTCAAATTGATCCAAGTATCCTTAGATCCACAATTTATGATGCATTAGATTTCAATGGAGTAGATGTTTTTGAAAAAACGGAAGTAGATAGTATACTTCATAAATCGAGCGATATTACTACATGTATTACTAATAAAGGAAAATTTTCTGCGAAAAATTTTGTTAATGCTGTTGGTGCTTGGAGCCCTCAACTTTTCCAAAAAATAGGACTTAAAATTCCAGTAACCATAGAACCGGTTTCCGTTGTAAATTGGATGGAAAGTCCAAAACAAATTAGACATGAGTACCCCATAATAGCTGATTATGTGAATCTTTGTTATTTTAGATCATGGAGAGGAAATAAGCTCCATGCTCATAGGCCAAGAAAACGTTCAGTATACGAGATTGCAAAAAGTTTCATTAATGATTTATGTGCTGTAAATGGCGGAGAGTATTTAAATGAACCTATGAACCAAAGCTTAGCATATAATCAAATCAAAACATATGAAGATATAGCGAGAAAAAGATTTTCTAATATTGATAATACAGTATACTCTAATGGTTATAGATCTTTTTTTGACATAACGCCTGATCTTAGATTTATTCTTGGAAATGATAGTCAATACAAAAACCTATTTCACATTTTGGGTTCTGGACAAGCTATGAAATACTCACCACTACTTGGAGAGTCAATTGCGGAAAATATTCTAAATGAACCGGATATTACTGAAAAGTTTAACTACAAAAAATTCTCAATTAATAGGTTCGGTAAAGATTACATGGATCAGTTTTGGAATTTAGTTAATGGAGAAGATAATACTCTTCACAGACAAGGAAAAAATACACTTTAGTTATTTTAAAAAATTGTTTCATTTATCTATTTTTTCTGTCAAAGAAGTCATGATGTTTAGATTTCTCCAGAAATCTTCACCTTTTACATTCATATCATTAAGCCGAATTAATAAACTTCTTACCATAGCCCTTATAACTGGATCAGCTTTTTCGATCTTTTCCTTTATTGTTTTTTCGCTTATAGGAAATAAGATACAGTTTGAAGCGGCTTCAGCTGTCACAGATCTTGCTTCACTCAAAGAAGGTCCTCTTTCACCAAAAATTTCCCCTTCACCGATCTGCCCAAGTAGTAAACCTCCAGGACTATAAATATTTACTTTTCCTGAATGAACATAATACGCAAAAAAAGCTTTTTCACCTTTTGAATAAATTTTGGAACCTCTTGAAAATTTCAATTGTTCCAGACCTGATTTTGAATAACTACTCATCTTAATATTTTAAACTTTGGTTTATTAAAATTTTATTAGTCTTTATTAATTTAAAAAAATTCTTCTTATTTTCAATATATCTTTTTGAAAAAGACAGATTTTTTCCAATAAATGTATCGAGTATGGAATTTTTCTTTTCGAATTCATATTTAAAACACTTTTTACTAATTATATTAATATCATCAATTCCTATTAGTTTTGTTAAGCAACCACTTAATCTATCAATAATATTTTTTTCAAATTTTGTTTGGAAAAAAACCTTATCCTTAACTTTAATTAAAGGTATATTAGTCGTACCTATACTTCTCATCAAATCATAAAAAATTTTTGAAACAAATATATCCCAACTTAAATTAGAATTTGAAAAGAATCTTCTAAAAATTTGATTATTAGTTCTTTCAACTAAGTCTATAAAGTTTTGTAAGTCGTGTTTAGTTATTTTTTTTTCTATACCAAGTTTTTTTTTATCATTACAAAAAGATCTAAAAAAACCGGAAAAATTTTTTGAATTTATACCCTTTAAAATTAAATAATTAAGTTGGTCTAATTCAGAAATAAATTGTATCCTTTTTCTAAAAAAGTCAAAATTTAAATTTAAATTTTTTATACTTATTTTTTTTGATAAGAAATGTACAAACAAATTTGATAGGTCTACGTGACTTGTATCTGAATTATTTATCAGCATGTGTCGAGATAAATATGATATTGATTTAATATCAAGTTTATTCCACCAACTTCCTGAAAAAGTTCCTCCCAAACTCCAATTCATACTATAGTCTTTTGAACAAATCATACATAATTGCGAAATAGGTATTTTTGCATTGTCTCCTCTTATAATACAAGGGTCTTCAAGACTAGGAATATCAAAAAATGTTTTGATTAATGTCTTATTATAATTTCTAACTACTTCTCTAATCTCATGTGTTTCAAAATTGTCTTCATATTCTTGCAGTTTAGATTCTCTATCATATAACATCAAAGTTTCTCTTTTTTTTAAATCTAATATTTCATAAATATTAAAATTAATTTTTTTAAACTCTTTCACCAGTATTTTGGACGCCTTTATCCTCGAGAGTCTACTAAATCCATTTTTATAATCATAAAAGCCAGGATAAAATTCAATTAAACTGTTATTTCTCAATAATTTAATGGCACTTATACAATGAGACGAGATCATATTTGGATTGTATCTAGATTTTGCTCTGTAACCTCTTTTTGACATAGAAACTGCAAGGAATTGGTCTTGAGCCTCATACCAACAACAAAAAAGTTCGATTATTAAGAATTTTAAATGTTTTCTTATAACAGATGAATCAAGTTGATTTTTTTTAAAAATCAAGGATATAAAATCATTTATAGTTGAGATATTTAGATTTTTTTGAAAATCTAGATTTCTACAGAAATTAAAATCTAATTGGACATCTTTATTTTTCATAAAAGAAATTATTGAGTAAGATTAAAAAAAATATATATTAATATAATGTCAATTTTAGGGTATTTTGTATATAGAATTCTTGGTGTTTACAGTTACTTAATCATAGCATATGTACTAATAAATATTTTTATTTCATTTAATATAATTAATGATAGTAATAGATTCATTAATATAATAATGGACTCTTTATATAAAATGATAGAACCATTATTAGTTCAGATCAGAAAAATTATTCCCATTTTTGGTAGTTTAGATTTGTCTCCAGTTGTTTTATTGATAATAGTAGATACAATTCAAAGATCAATAATGAAATATGGTATTTAGATATGGAAAATGAAAAGATAATCGATGGAAAAAAACTTGCTAGTGAGATCAGAAGTAAGCTAAAACTTTTAGGTGATGACTTTAAAAAAAAAACAGGTATTACTCCGGGATTAGCAGTTGTTCTCATTGGAGAACATCCGGCAAGTAAAGTTTATGTAAAAAATAAAATTAAACAAACTGAAGAGGTTGGTTTCAAATCTTTTGAACATAGACTTCCTATTGATACTACTGAAGAAGATTTATTAAATATAGTTGATTCTTTGAATAAAAACAGAGATGTGAATGGTATTCTTGTACAACTTCCTCTTCCAGATCATATTAATTCCGATAAAGTCCTCGATAAAATTTTACCCGAAAAAGATGTAGATGGTTTTCATGCAATGAATGTTGGAAAATTATGGTCTGGTTTAGATGCACTTGTGCCTTGCACACCCCTTGGTTGTAGTATAATGATCAAAAAGATTTATAACGATCTATCTGGAAAAAATGCTGTAATTGTTGGCAGATCAAACATAGTAGGAAAGCCAATGGCTTCTTTATTGTTAAAAATGAATGCAACTGTAACCATAGTTCATTCGAGAACAAAAAACATTGAAAGTATATGTAAAGAGGCTGATATATTGGTAGCTGCTGTAGGAGTTCCAGAAATGGTTAAAGGTTCATGGATCAAGAAAGACTGTGTAGTTATTGACGTTGGTATCAATAGAATGGAAATCGCCGGGAAAACTAAATTAGTGGGTGATGTTGACTTTAAAGAAGCCATTGATAAAGCATCTTTAATTACTCCTGTCCCAGGTGGAGTAGGCCCAATGACCATTGCTTGTCTTTTGGTAAATACTTTAAATGCCACACACTCCCAAAATAATATGCAACAACCAGACTTAGGATCTTTGCTTCAATAATTTAAGACGAAGGGCATTTAACTTGATAAACCCAAGAGCATCTTTTTGATTGTAGATTTCATCAGACTCAAATGTTGCCATTTCATTTGAATACAAACTATAATCAGATGACCGACTTAATACTTCAACATTACCTTTATATAATTTTAGTAATACTTTTCCGTTAACAAACTCTTGACTCTTATCAATCAAAGATTGTAGCATCTCTCTTTCTGGAGAGAACCAAAAACCATTATAGATTAACTCAGCATACTTAGGCATTATCTCATCTTTTAAATGTGCAGCACCTTTATCCAAAGTTAAACTTTCAATTGCCCTTCTAGCTATAAGCAAGATTGTTCCTCCAGGCGTTTCATAAACACCCCTTGATTTCATCCCAATGAATCTATTTTCAACAATATCTATTCTACCTATTCCGTTAGAACCTCCAATTTTATTCAATTTCTTTAGTAAATTTGCTGGAGACAAAGTTTCATTGTCAATTTTAACTGGATCTCCATTCTTAAATTCAATCAAAATTTCTTTAGATTGATCTGGTGCATTCTCAGGGGATACCGATCTTGTAAACATACTTTCTTCTGAGGATTTTGAAGGATCTTCCAAAACTTTTCCCTCATAAGAAGTATGTAATAGATTTGCGTCCATTGAATAAGGTGGAGAGTCAAGTTTATCTTTAGGAACTTCAATATTATGTTTTTTTGCATATTCTAATAATGAATTTCTTGAATTTAATTCCCACTCCCTCCAAGGCGCTATAACATTTATTTTAGGATTATTCGCATAATACCCCAACTCAAATCTTATCTGATCATTTCCTTTTCCTGTGGCTCCATGCGAAACATATTTAGCTCCGACTTCTTCAGCAATTTCAATTTGTCTTTTTGCAATTAATGGTCGAGCTATTGAAGTTCCTAACAAATAATAACCCTCATAAAGTGTATTAGCTCGAAACATTGGGAACACATAGTCCCTTACAAAAACCTCTGTCAAATTTTCTACAAAAATTTGCTTACAACCAAGTAATTTTGCTTTTTCTTTTGCTTCTTCAACTTCAATTCCTTGACCAATATCAGCAGTAAAAGCTATAACTTCAAATTTATAGTTATCTTGAAGCCATTTAAGAATTATGGATGTATCTAATCCACCAGAAAATGCTAAAACTACCTTATCAATTTTTTCTATACTCACAATTTTAACGATCTAATTATTCTTCTTATTACATTCTTCATTAATCCTTTGATAAGCTTTGCTGAATCCTAGTAATGAATATGTGTCTGTAGTTATTGTTCCTCTTGAGGAGGTTCCAATAACTTTCATCTTTAATGAAGTCTTCATCGCATTTATGATCTTAAGGTCATCCCTAACACTAAAACTCCAAGCTCTAGAACCAGATGTAAACAGTTGTAACTTTAAATCACCTATCTGGATATCTGGATTACTTCCTGCTTTATAATTATAACCTGCCACAATGCTAAATTCATTCCATTTCTCTTGACCTGGTAAGTGCGTAACAATAGCAAATATATCACCTCTTTTTGTATAATTTCCCTCATGCTTCAATGGTTTTGAAACTACCATACAAGCCTTATTTTTTGCCTCTCCTTCTGAATAAGCTTTCCAGTCTTTGACACTTAAAAGTTGTTTTGAATGAACAGCATTGTAGTTTAGAAGACAAAAAAATAAATTGAATACAAAAATAATCCTGAAAATATATACTCTTTTATGACCCATAATTTTTTTTACACATATACCAACAAAATTGCAAGGGTTCATGAAATTACTAATAAAAAATGCAACAAATGAATCTAAAATATTCTCCAATATTCCTAATGATTGCATCCTGTTTTTTTTTTTCGTTACTAGGTGGTGTCATAAAATTTATTGGAAATGCAGTGCATCCATTTGAGCAAGCTTTTTTTAGAAACTTTTTTTGTATATTTTTCTTTGTTCCAATTTTACTATTTTCTCGCAAAAGGAAATCTATAAAATCTGAAAGAAAAAAATTTTTAGTCATTAGAAGCTTATTTGGAGGAATAACAATGTTACTTCTCTTTTGGTCTTATACTTTAATTCCTCTGTCTCAAGCTATGGTTATAAGCTTTACAACCCCACTTTTTATTTTCTTTGGAAGTATCTTTTTTTTTAAGGAAAAACCAACTCCAATGAGCCTTTTTGGATTAATTTTAGGTTTTTTAATAACTGTTATTATTATTAGACCTGATTCATCTTTTCAATTTGGAACATTAATAGCCCTACTCGCTGCGATCACTCATGCGATAGCAGGTCTTATGGTAAAAGACCTAACAAAAACGGAATCAATCTTTTCCATTATGACCTATATGATATTATTTATGACTCCAATAACATTTATTCCTGCGATTTTTGTTTGGGAATTACCAAATGATATTCAAATATGGTTATCTCTAGTTTCACTTGCTGTAATAGGTACACTTGGGAATTTTTGTTGGACTAAAGCAATTAGCATTTCTCAAATGACAAATATAATGCCTTTTGATTTTTCAAAACTTATTTTTGCTACTATTATAGGATTCTTTTTTTTTAATGAAGAAGTAAGCCCAATTACTTTCATCGGTGGTTTAGGGTTAATAGTTTGTAATATATTAATAGCAAAAAAGTAAAATTATGAAGGTTAATAGTTTTTCTTTGCAGATAATTAGTTCGTTTTTTTTCTCTGTGCTGGGAATGGAGATAAAAATATTAGGGGAAAAATTAATCACTGAAGACATAGTTTTTTATAGATGTTTATTTGGAACAGTAATCATTTTTTTTATAGTGATCTTTAAAGAAAAGGATTTAAAACTCCTCTATACAAAAAACATAAATATTCAATTTCTTAGAGCTTTATTTGGGACGATAGCTATGTACTTTGGTTATTCTGCTCTAAACTTAATTCCTCTAGCACAAGCAAGTACAATAAGTTTTACAAAAGTTTTTTTTGTGAGTATTTTGGCAACTCTATTCTTAAAAGAAATAATACGAAAAAATATTTTTATTTCATCTTTAGTAGGTTTTGTTGGTATTTTTATAATAATAAATCCGACAGAATTTAATAACTTATATGGGTCATCATTATCTATAATTTCGGCTTTTTTTGTTGCAGGAGGAATTATCTGTTCCTCAGTTTTAATAAAAAAACATAGAGCTATAACAATTATCTTTTATCATTCAATTTTCTCAACATTTATATGTTTAGTTCTATTTAACACAAAGCTTGGTCTAATCAACTTTACTGACTTTCTTTCACTAACCTTGATAACAATCACAGCTTTAATAGGGCAGTTTTTTAATACAATGAGTTATAAATCAGGTGAAGCAAGTGTTATCGTAATTGCAGGGTATACAAGAGTATTATTTTCTTTTTTATTAGGTTTCTTAGTACTAAATGAAAACCTTGATGTAAACTTCTTCATTGGGACAATTTTTATTTTATTTTCTGCATTCTTGGTGAAGAGTTATCATAAAAAAAACCGTTAAGGGCAAGGATAAGGATCTTGTAGATGAATATTCTCAATCTCCTTGATAATTTCTTCACTTAGTTCTATTTCAACAGATTCTATATTCTCTTTTAACTGATCCATTGTTGTCGCACCAATTATATTACTAGTTACAAACGCTCTACTATTTACATAAGATAAAGACATTTGTGCTGGGGATAGACCATTTTGTTTCGCTAATTCATTGAATTTTGAAGCTATTTTGCGACCCTTTGGTTTAGTATAACGTGTAAACATATCACCAAAAAGAGTTAATCTTGCATCATTTGGTTTTTGTCCATCATCATATTTGCCAGTCAGCATTCCAAACCCCAAAGGAGAATAAGCTAAAAGTCCACATTTTTCCCTGATCGATGCTTCTGCAAGACCAACCTCGAAACTCCTATTTAACAAAGAATACGGGTTTTGGATAGAAACCACCCTTGGCAAATTGTATTGTTCTGCTAAAGAAATAAACTTCATTAATCCCCAAGGTGTTTCGTTAGAAAGTCCGATAAATCTAATTTTGCCACTCTTAACAATATTATTTAATGTTTCTAATTGTTCTTTAATACTAATTAAATCTAGTTCTTCGTGATGTTCGTAACCGAGTTTTCCAAAAAAGTTAGATTTTCTATCCGGCCAATGTATTTGATAAAGGTCTATATAATCGGTCTGCAGCCTCTTCAAACTTCCTTCAACAGCATCCAAGATTTGTTCTTTATTCAATCTTGTCTCTTTACCTCTAAACCATTTCATCCCAGACCGGCCAACAACCTTTGATGCTAGGATTATTTTTTCTCTATTTTTCCTTTCCTTGAACCAATTTCCAATTATTTTTTCTGTTGATCCAAATGTTTCTTTTTTAGGGGGAACAGAATAAAGCTCAGCTGTATCAAAAAAATTAATTCCTTTATCCAAAGAAAAATCCATTTGTGCAAATGCCTCCTGCTCAGAATTTTGTTCACCCCATGTCATTGTTCCTAAACATATAAGGCTCACATCGATCTCAGTGTTACCTAGCTTCTTATACTTCATATTCTATAAATGAGTTGAAATTTAGTAGAATGTAACATATTTATACTATTAAAGTCAGTAATAATATTGTAAACTGGCTTCAAAATAACATTTAGGAGATTTTTAATGGCTTTTGATTTTGAAAAAAATATTCGTACTAATGTCAGAACAGAGACAGACATTGATCTAGGGCTTAAAGCCTACATGAATAAAGTTTATTCTTTTATGGCAGTGGGACTTGCTCTAACTGGAACTATCGCTCACATGTTTTCGCAATTAGCATTCAATTTTGAAACAAACCAATACACACCTTTGGGTTCATCTATTTATGGTTCCCCTTTAGGTTTAATTATTGCTCTTGCACCCCTTGGGTTTATGCTAGCTATAAGCTTTGGAATTAATAAAATGAAAGAATCGACAGTGCAAATATTGTATTGGTCTTTTGCTGCAGTTATGGGCGTTTCTCTTGGTAGTATTTTCATACAGTACACAGGAGAATCTGTTGCGAGAGTTTTCTTCATAACTGCCGGTTCTTTTGGTGCGTTAAGTCTATACGGCTACACCACGAAAAAGGATCTTTCAGGATGGGGCTCATTTCTATTTATGGGTTTAATAGGTATCATTATAGCGTCAATAGTTAATATATTCATGGCGAGCAGTATCCTACAATTTGCTATTTCTGTTATTGGTGTTTTAGTTTTTGCTGGTTTAACAGCTTACGATACACAACAAATTAAAAATATGTATTTCGAAGGTGATGCAAATCAAGGAAAAAAAGCTATAATGGGTTCCTTGAGACTTTATCTGGACTTTATTAATTTATTTATAATGCTCATTCAACTCTTCGGGAACAGACGATAATAATTTTTTAGGTTGGTTAAACAAACTTAATCAACCTAAATTTATGAAGAAATTTTTTTTTTTTCTCGTCTGTTTGTTAATAGTTGCAAAGGAGTCTTACAGTAGAATATTACTCCCAGAGGATATATATTTTCATGTTTACAGAAACGGCACTAAAATTGGTTTCCATAAAATAAATTTTTCTCTTGAAACCAACGAAAATGAGTTAAGTAAAATAAGAGCTAATATAGAAATAAATTTCGATGTCAAGTTCCTAGGTTTTTCAGTATATAACTATAAGCACTCCAATAACGAGATATGGGAAATAATACCTAATGAATTAGTAAGTGATGTTTGTAAAAAATGTACTAATCTAAGAGTGCTATTATATCTTGACTCAGTAACAAATAAAAATGGATCAGAATTCTCTTGTAAAATTGAAAGAAACAAAAAGGAAAGTGTTAACTTACTATCAGCGATAGGGAGTCAAAATAGCGTACCATCATTTTCTCATATCTATACCTTTCCAACAAGCTATTGGAATTTTCAACTTGTAACAAGAGAATATAATAAAAAGTCACTGATAATTAATGAGACAGATCTTATAAAAAGAAAAATAGTTTTTAATTCTCAGGATTGTAGCAAAATTAATTTTACAATTCAAAATTTAGGTAAGGAAAAAATTTATAATAACTTACTAGAGACAGATAGATATAAATTAAAAGGCAAAGAATCTTCAGGTGAAGATGTTAATATCGATATTTGGTATGATAATAAAGAAAATTGGGTTAAAATGATTTTTGTAAAAGATGGAAGTGAAATCGAGTATTTCTTAGATAAATATCATGAAAAAAGATAAAGTAGCATGGGTGACGGGTGGAGGCACTGGAATTGGTGCTGAGTTAGTTAAAATACTGGTTGATAATGGTTGGAATGTATCAATAAGTGGGAGAAGAGAGGATAAATTACGTCAAATTAAGAAATATAATAAAGAAAAGATTTCTTTATTCAAACTTGATATTACATCAGAAATTTCCTGTAAAAATATTGCAATGAAAATAATGAAAAGATTCAATAAAATTGACTTAATTATTCTTAATGCTGCGGCTTATAACCCTGGGCATCTAAACTTTAATAACCTAAGAAAAATCAAAGATGTAATGGATACTAATTTAATGGGCCAAATGAATTGTATAAGTTCTATTTTACCATCTATGAAGAAAAGAAACTCAGGTCATATTGTCTTTGTATCATCACCAGCAGGATTTAAAGGTTTACCCAATGCAGGGATTTACGGAATAACAAAATCAGCATTAACATTCTTGGCAGAATCAATGTTCTTAGAACTCTTAAAAACAGAAATAAAAGTCCAAGTTATTCATCCTGGTTTTATAAAAACACCAATGACAGACAAGAATAACTTTCCGATGCCGTTCTTAATGACGTCACAGAAAGCAGCTAAAAGAATATATGAAAAATTATTCTCTTCCGATTTTGAAATTTATTTTCCGAAAAGATTAATAATTCCGATGAAAATATTGAGTATACTACCATACAGAATCTACTTTTTTATCATGAGTAAGATACTAAATAATGCAGTCAAATTACCTCCAAAATGAATAGAATAGTTCAAAAATATATAAAATGTTATGAAAACATAAATCTTTCATCTGCAAAAGAAATCATGGAATACCTTGATAAAGACTTTTATTTTTCAGACCCTTTTAATAGTATTAAAGGTAAAAAAGAGTTTAAAAGTCTTTTTGATGATATTTTAAAAAAAATTAAAAATCCAAAATTTAAAATAATTAATTTTTCTCAAAATAAATCAGTATTCTTCATCAAATGGTCATTTTCTGGGACTTACAAGAAAAAATTTTCTTTTAAGGGTGTGAGTGAAATTGAGATTAAAAATAATCTTATAATCAAACATATTGATTATTGGGATAGTGGGAAGAACTTTTATTGTGAAATACCTTTAATTGGTTTTTTGTTTAAAAAAATCCACAAATAAATTATTCAATTTTTAAGAATGTTATACTAACAATACCTAGATTTAATCCAAACTTGTTTACTTCAGCACGATTTAAAAGCACACCCTTTTCTTGAAGGAACATCCAATCGTCAAAACTCACTTTTATCTTTTTATCTTTTACTTTTAGTAATAATTCATATTTCCAATTAAGTGCGTTACCTTTTGACTCACCACTTGCTATACCTACAACATCGTCTGCTTTACCTCTATATTTATTATTTCCCAATATATCTATAGTCCATATTCTCTGGTCTCTCTCACCATCATCATATAGAAAATTCTCATCTAAAATGATCTGATCATCTTTTCTAGTGCCAATTATACTTACCTTAAATTGTCTCTTGAGATTTCCGAATCTATCATGAAATAATCCCCAAGCTTCAACTTTACCATCAAAGTAGTTTTCAAGAATTAATTCAGGTTTATTGTTAACAAATTTATCTATATTCATTTCTTTTGCACAACCGCTGATTACAAACAGCAAGATAAGTATTATAAGTTTTTTCATAAATGTTACCTAAAAAAAAATTTGATTTAACCATAAAGATTTTCTCTGATTTTAGCCATCTCTTTTTTAGATAAGGAAAATTTTTTTAAATTATTCACAATTATCAGTTTTAATGTTATTGGCACACCTGCATACATAAAAACTAAAATGTATTTTGCATTTTCAGATGATGTTTTTTCCGCATTATAGTCAAAATAATCCAATATACTAAAGGCAACAAGCGTTGCAAGAGCAAATGTTAGTTTATTTATTAATATCAGCATGGAAAATAATAACCCTGATATATCGCTTTTAAATTTTTTTTTATGATAATCTGTTACATCAGAAAGCATTGAGGGAGGAATTGCCAAGTCAGCCCCTAGACAGAAACCCGTCAAACAGGAAATAATCAAAAAATATATTATATTACCAGTTTCTAAGAAAAAAACAAAAACAAACACCAGGGAAGAAATGGTCATTGATAAACGCCATATATCTTTCTTTTCAATATACTTTATGAGAAGAACCCAAAATGCCATACCAAGTAAAGCCGATAAAAAATATAAAAATAAAATTAGCTCTTTTTCTTCTTCTGTTCCATTTAAAATTGAAGTAACAAAGAAGACAAATAACAGCATTGGAAAAGCGTTTGCAAGACAATTTAAGAACCATGGAATTAAAAGTTTAAATAGAGATTCATTTTCCCTGAGTTCAACTAAAAGGTTATTAAACTTTAAATCTTTTGATGTTTCACCTTTTGTTTCTCTAATAAACATCAAAAACATAGGTATTGTGATCGAGCCAGAGAAAAGAGCTAAATACAAAAGGAATAACTCTGATGCTATTGTAATGTCTTTAAATAGTACTGGTAAAGAAACTGATGAAAGTAATCCTAATATTACAAAAAATTCTCTACCCGCGCTCAACTTACTTCGTTTTTCATAATCAATTTCTAAATCATAACCTATGGAAAGATATGATACTTGAAACACGGTATAACCAAAATACAATAAAGAGATCCAAACAAATAGATAAATTGCATCAGGTATAACATCAGGTAAGATTAATTTATAAAAGGCTATCCCAGATATAAATGTTCCAATTACTATCCAACTTTTTTTTGACAAAAAATTTTTATCACATACCCATCCCATTAAAGGATCAGAAAACATATCAATAATTTTTGCTAAAAATAGTACACTTCCTATTGTTGCAAAAGCAAGGTTATAATCTGTCACATAAATTTGTGGCAACAAGATCATTACAGGAAATGTTGGAATAGCAAATGAAAAAGCAGGCGAGCAGTAAATTAACTTTGATAAAGATAACTTTTTCAAAGATTATTCTTTTCCAATTAAAAATTGACCAACATTAATATTTCCTGACCTAAACCCGCCTTCACAGTAACTTAAATAGTACTGCCATAATCTTTTAAAATCGGAATCAAATCCATTTTTTTTTATCTCATGCCAAGAATGTTCAAAGGATTTCTTCCAATGAGATAAGGTTTTCGCATAATGCTGACCAAAAAGGTTCTTATCAATCAATTTTAATCCTGTTCTATTTAAAGTATTTCTTAATGAATTTATTGAAGGTAGCATGCCTCCAGGAAATATATATGTCTGAATAAAATCCGGAAATTTTTTATATGTTTGAAAATAATCATCTTTAATAGTAATAGTTTGAATTCCAATTTTTCCATTCTTTTTTAAATTATTTTTTAAAATTTCAAAATATAATGACCAATATTTTTCCCCAACCGCTTCAAACATCTCTATGGAGACGATTTTATCAAATGTACCTTTTAGATCTCTGTAATCTAAAAGTTTAACATTCACCTTATCACTTAATTCTTCCTCAAAAACTCTTTGTTGTACTACTTGGTATTGCTTTTTTGAAATAGTAATTGCTGTTACGTCTGCTTTTATTGTTTTTGCCAAAAAAATTGAAAAAGAACCCCAACCACAACCTATTTCCAATACTTTATCGTTTGCATTAATATCACAGAGGTTTGATAAATTTTTAAATTTATTTATTTGTGCATCAAATAACTTTTGATCACTATCCTCAAAAATAGCTGAGGAATATGTCATTGATTCATCTAACCAGCTTTTATAAAAATCGTTTCCAAGGTCATAATGAAATTTTATATTTTTTTGTGAACCCTTTTTAGAATTCATATTTAAATAATGCTTAAAACGTAAATATAAAATTATGTACCACTTACCCCTAATAAAGTTTGAAAAACTATGAAAATTTTTAGCTCCCCATTCTAAAAAATCAGATAGGTTTGTAGTCTCCCAAAAACCTTGGATATAACTTTCTGCCCAACCTAAATCTCCCTTCAGAAAAAAATTTTCTATACATTTGAAATCTTTAATATTAACAATTGCTCTCGGTCCTCGACCTTTTGCATTAAAATGGAATATGGATTTTTTATTATGCAGTATAAAAATCTCACCATAACTTGATTGCGATAAAACAGAGAAAAAAAGGTTTAAAGAATTAATTTTAGTCATATTTTCGTGGAAAAATTTTCTGGTTTGCCTGGTTTCTTATTATAAGTTGCACCTTTGAACCATAATTTCAATGCTTCATAATAAATTCCTAATGTCACTTTAAAATTTTGAAGGCAATTAACAAAGATTAGTTTTAATAAATTAAGTTCATTAATAGTTTTGGCCTCTCCATTGAAACTGGCAGTAAGAAGTTTTTTTTCTCTAATACCGTAATTAATCATTAATCTTAACATTTCTTCTGAAATCTCAAAACTTATCTTATAGTGACCTCTTACTCCGAAGAATGGCGAAACATGGAATTTTTTTAAACTCTTGAAATTTTTGCTGGGTAACTTTCTTATATAGGCATGCCTTTCTCCAAAGGTATTAGATACCTGGTAAATTATTGCTACAGGTTGTTTATTTTTGGAAAAACATACAAAAACGGAAATCGGATTAAATTGGTAATTCAAAATTCGTGGTAAGCATAGGACTTTAATGAAAAAAGTATTATAAATTTTTTTTTTCCTCAATTCCTTCTTTAGATACGAAAACAGAGATTCTCCTTTATCTCTTCCAACTTCACCGTGATCACAATCAAAAAAACTAATTAAAGAAACTTTATTATATTTAAGAAACCTATATTCCTTAACTTGAACGTCTATCCAGAGATAGGATAGATTGTAAGAAAAACTATGCTCAAAAGGAATAAAGCGTTTATGAAAAACCTTACCTCGATAAATACTATCTTCAACAAAACTTATTTTATCCATGGTCGTTTGGTATCTGTTATTTTTTCGGCAATAGTCAAGCCAGATTTTATTCCATCTTCATGAAAACCCATTCCACAATATGCTCCACAATACCAAGTATTATTATGGCCTTGTATTTTTGATAGTCCTTTTTGCCCAGAGATAGTGTCGCATAAATATAATGGATGTGAGTAATGAATTGTTTTAAAGATCTTATTTTTATCCGGTAATTCTGGTAGATTAAGGGATACAAAAATTTCATCCCCTGTATTTAAGTTTTGTAAATTATTCATCCAATATGTCACACAGAGATCTTGATTAGGTTTTTCATTAAAATCAATATAATTCCAACTTGACCAGACTTTTCTGTTTTTTGGCATAAATTTATTATCACTATGTAAATACACAGTATTTTTTTGGTATTTTATTTTTGATAATGATGTTTGTTCATCTTTACTCGGATCGTTTAACAGTTTGAGTGATTCATCTGGATGAGATGCTAGTACGACATGATCAAAAATGTATTTATTTTTATTAGTTTGTAAATGAACTCTTCTATTGGCTCTTGAAATATTTATCACGGCTTCAGATTTATGTATTTTAATTTTAGATTTTTCGAGTATTTTTTTAACATATGACTTACTACCATTTTTTACTGTCCTCCACTTAGGCCTTTCTCTTAAACTTAAGAGACCATGATTTTTGAAAAATCTTATAAAAAATGGAAATGGAAAATTCTCAATTTCATTGACATTTGATGACCATATACTTGCAGCCATTGGATATAAATGCTTATAAATAAAAGTTTTACTATATTTCTTTTTTGATAAATATTCTCCAACAGATATGTTTTGAAACTTAAACATATCGATAGATGCATTATTGTAAAACCTTACCAGATCAAATATCATAATCCAAAAGTTTAAACTAATAATATTCTTCCTTTGGGCAAAAAGTGAGTTTATATTTTCGCCTCCATATTCAAATTTTTTATTAAACATAGAAACTGAAAAAGACATATTACTCTCATATGTATCAACTTCTAAAAGTTTAAAAAACTCCTTAAGATTAGGGTAATTTTGTTCATTAAAAACTATAAAACCGGTATCTACATTTATTTTTTTTTTTTCACAATTAGTTATTATTGTTTGAGTATTTGAATGTCCACCCAAATAATCATTCTTTTCAAACAAACAAACGTCATATTTTTTTGATATCAACCATGCAGAAGATAGTCCGCTTATCCCACTACCAACTACGGCAATTTTCATTTTTTTTTTCATAATCCATATGATAATAGGAAAATTATTTGTAAATTAAAGAAAAAAAAAACTATATATTGATTGACTTGAATATTTATAATCTATATATTGTATAATTGGAGATTAGTATGTATTTAACTAGAATTTGTGCAATTAGCCTTAGTTCAATATTCTTTTTCTTATTAATCTCTAGTCTATTTTAATTTCCTCCAATAAAACCCTGATTTAAACAGGGTTTTATTGTTATCTATATAGGGCTAACCAAACCTCTGAAGTAAAATTGTTCAAACCATCGTCAGTTTGCCCGACTAATTCTGAAGTTGTATAATTATTAATTTCTTTTTTAAATCCAACAAGTCTATCTTCTTTGATTCTATTGAGTCTTATATTCGATATTAAACTAAGCATAAATCATAAACGACATATTATGAAATAGTTTAGCTTTAATAAATTTACTCTTCTCTTAATTTATGTCTTCTAAATACACATACAGAAGAGTAGAAAGAAGAATCATTCTTCTTCACTTCTGATTTAATAACTTGCTTTGACAAGTCACAAAAACTAGCAATACTTGTGTGAAGTAAATGCAATGCATTATCATATCTTGAATGGATAGATAAAAATAAATTATCATTGTTTTTACATAGTGATAATTGTTTATTAAAATCACCATCAAAAGCTTCTTTACTAAATGGGTATATTGCTTTACACCAATTAGCCGATAGAGAGTCTTTTAGTGGAAAGAAACTTAGAAACAAAAGGCAAAAGAAATATTTCGTTTTCATACTAAAATCTTTAAATATAACATTTTTAAAAAATTCCTAAAATCAAAAATTTTTTCACCATCTAAATCTTTAAATTTATCAAGGAAATAAAGTTTGTATATAATAATTGGAAAAAAAGATCCAATGTATGCTCCTAGAATTATATCACTTGGAAAATGTGCACTCATAAAAATTCTTGCCAAACCCAATAAACAAGCAATGGTCAAAATAATTAAGTTATACCTGTTAAAATATAATATAAAAAGTATAGCTATTGTAAATGCAGCTTGAGTATGACCCGACGGCAATGAATTAACTTTATGCTCAAAATTAAAGAAATCTTGTCTTTCGTATCCTTTTAAAAAGAAATACTTAGGCCTTGCCACGCCCAATATATACTTCAAAATATGAAGGATAGTTCCAGTTATCAGAATCGATGAAATTATATGTTTAATTATCAATAAATAATATCTCATTGACTCAACAATACACTCTTTTTTAAAACCAAGTTTCTCCGTTAGGATTCTAATTTTTTTTGGCTCATTTAAAATTTTTCTAGTTTGATTTATCATCAACCATAAAAAAATACAAATTACTATTACATTGCCTGGATCAACGATATCTGAAAAAGGGTCAATAATTTCCTGAAAAAAAAAAAAAAATACTTCATTTAAAGATCTTGAGTATTCATAAAGCGGTAAATCAATAAAATGGAAAAATAATAACGTGAAAATAACAATCAAAATGAATAATTTAACAGATAATAGTAATTCAAATTTTTGTTCTAAATGTTTCATTAATTCTTAAAAATATAAAATTTTATTTTCTTTCCTTTAGAGTAGTTAAACCCCTCAAATGAATTTAATAATTTAAGTTGCTGATCATTCTGCAAAAGATCGTCAAAAATACTCGCCTCTTTCTCAGTTAAAACAAACAAACCCTCCTCAAAATTCCTTATTTTTTTTAACATAACCTCTGGTATTAGCCTCTGGGATTTATGTCCTATCATAAAAACAAGACTAGGTTCATTAAAACCATAATGATAAATATTTTCAAGTTCTTCGGAGTTTATTTCGATAATATTATTTATTTTTTTTGCAATCCAAAATGTTTCAAGTTTAGGTGTCATATAATGAACAAGGCAGAGATATACTGAAATCTGAAAAACAAAGCACGAAATAAAGAATTTCTTAATATTTTTTTTCAAGAAAAACTGATATGCAATAAACAAAGTAATTGCCATTAGGTATAAGGAAATAATCATTGTTGAAAATTCAAATTTTGAATATTGGATAATCGCAATTAATAGTAAAGATATAAAAGCTATTGGGTATAACAATAAACAAAAAGTGTTAACTTTCGAATAAAGAAAGTCCTTATTTTCTCTAATAGCGTCAATAATAAAAATACTAGTTAAAATGCTTAAAGCTGGATATGCGGGTAAAACATAGTGCGGCAACTTCGTTGGAATTAATTCATATAGCAAAAAACATGGTAAAAAAGAACATATTAAATATAAAAGCTTCAAATTTCCTTTATAGTCATTACTAAAATTTAAAAAAATTGATTTAATTGTAGTTGTTAAGAAAGTACATCCAGGCCAAAAAAATAAAAATAAAAGTAGAGTATAATAACCTGGGAAAAAACCATGAGACTCCTGTCCTGATTTTACCTTATTTAGGAGATCATTAATCACCGATTCATGCCAAAAAGAACTTCCAGATTTGATAGTGATTAATATAAACCATGGAAAAACAATTAAAGAATATACTAAATAGCCAGAAAATGAATGAAGTGATTTGACAAAATAAAAGTCTTTTTTAATTAGACAAAACGAGAGTAAGGGAACACCGACAAATATTATGATTATTGGACCCTTAATGAGAGTGCCAAGCCCAAGTGAACACCAAAAAATAAGATTATCTAAATTAGACTGATCATAAAATTTATTATTTTCATATCTTGAGATATTTTTTAAAATTATCAGATTACATATATTTATAAATAAGAATAATAATCCATCTGATTTTGCTTGATTAATTTCACTTATTAAAAGTAAGGACGTTGAGAGAAAGAAAGAAGTTAGAAGCGCAATGTCCTGATTGAAAATTTTCTTAATAGATAAAAAAATTAAGATTATACTTAATAAAATCCCAAATAAAGAAGGTATTCTATAAGTCCATATTTTATCATATGGTGGTTTTCCTAGTAAAATTGTGGTGAGTGACTGAGCCCAATAAATTCCCACTGGCTTTTTATATCTTGATTCGTTTTCCAATCTAATATCAATATAGTCATTAGTTTCAATCATATTCTTTGATGCTGAGGCGAATCTTGATTCATCTCTATCCAATGGAGGAATTAAAAAAATACCCTGCAAAAAAATAATTAATGCGAAGAAAATAAAAAAATATATTTTTTTATTTTGGGATTTAATTCTACTCACAATTTGAACCTTCTTTATTATTTAGGTATATATAGCATCCTATGAATTTAAAATTTACTATAATTATCCCTATTTACAATGAAGTTGAAGCAATTTTCTCATTAATTGATGAAATTATATCCGAGTTTGAAATAGAAAAACCAGAGGTTATTATAGTCAATGACGGAAGCACAGATGAATTTAGGGATACTTTCAAAGAAAAAATCGTTAACAAGAATGTTAAAGTTATAAATCACAAGGAAAATCTAGGAAAATGCAGAGCAATGCAGACAGGTGTAAAATATTCAAAAAATGATGTTATAGCTGTAATGGACGGAGACGGTCAAAATCCTCCCTCAGAAATAAGAAAACTATTAGAATGCTGGCATAAAAATAATCAAGAATGCATATTGATATGTGGACATCGAGTAAATAGAAAGGATACTTTGATCAAAAGAATTTCCTCAAAAATTGCGAATAAAGTCAGGAAACATATATTAAACGATGACTGCTTTGATACAGCATGTGCATTAAAAGTATTTAGGAAGAAAAAATTTTTAGAACTTCCTTACATCGATAATATGCACAGATTTCTTCCTGCTCTTTTTAAAATGAAAAAATCAAGAATTATTAATATTCCAGTTTCTGATAGACCCAGGTTGGTAGGGGTTTCTAAATATAATTTTAATAATCGTTTTTGGGTTGGTATTACTGATTTAATAAAAGTACGTTTACTAATTAATAAAAAAAAGGAGTAATATATGGTTTTCACTAGTCAAATGTGGATTATAATTGGTTTCATTGGTCAAACTATCTTTGCCTCGCGTTTTCTAATTCAATGGATAGTCAGTGAAAGGGCATCCAAGAGCATAATACCTAATATATTCTGGTGGATTAGTATATTAGGAAGTTTTGTTCTTTTAAGTTATGCCATTCATAAAGAGGATCCTGTTTTTATTGTAGGTCAATCATGTGGTTTCCTTATCTATGCAAGAAATCTTTATCTTATTAAAAAAGGAAAGAAGAATAAAAAGAAACAGTCAGATCCAAGTGATATAATGAAATTATAGGGTAAGTTGAAAGATTTTAAAAAAATACATTCTCTATTGATAAAAAAAGCTAGTCCTTTTCCGTTCTTAAAAGATTTAATTATCGTAAATGGAATAATTATTCAGAAAAAAACTAATTTAGACTTACTTTCATTTGTTTGTAAAACAATAATATCCCAGCAAATCTCAAATAAAGCAGCAATTAGTATTTGGAAAAATGTTATAAAAATAGGTAAATTAGAAAATCTAAGTCTAAGTGAATTATTAAAAAAAAATAAATTAAGTGATATTGGTATCTCCAGACAGAAATTAAGCTATATAAAGGAATTTGACTTAGCCATTTCTCAAAAAAAAATAAATGAAGTTAAAATGTCAACTCTAAATAGTCAAAATCTAAAAAAAAAACTACTTTCATATCGAGGAATTGGAGCATGGACTTTAGACATGATAGAAATATTCTATTTAACAAATTATAATATTTGGCCAGAAAAAGACTTTGTAATTAAAAAGATGATTAAAATAATTAATGAAAAGGAGAAAGTTTCTATTAATTATAAAAAAATATTTTCACCTTATTTATCTATTCTTGCACTCCACCTTTGGAAAGTTTGTGATTAATCAAATAAGTTTTCAAGAAATTTTTTCTTTGTCTTTTCCAATTTACTTCTTGACCAGATTACTTGGCCTATTTCACCACAATTTTTACACTTTATACACCAAGATTCAGTAAGTTTATCGCAGTTTTTACAAATCCATTGCGGTTCAGTTTTTATTATTTCTGGCATATCAGGTATTTCTAGCCTGTCACTACTATTTTCCAGCTTTTTCCATAAATCAATTATCCTACTATCCCAATCTTCTTGTTTAATTTTCTCTAAATATTTTTTTGCTTCTCCCCACAATGACGCATGGAATGCTGCAATGGCTAAACCTAGTTTAGTTTCATTTGATTCTAAACTTGGCTTTAATGCTTTTAGAACTAATTTAAACCTTCTTAAAGAGATTTTAGTATTTGGCTTCTTGGTATAAATAAATTCTTTGACCAAACCGACATATTGTAATTTTTCCCATGTTTGTTCCAAGACCTCATATGCTTTTTTTTCTTTATCCTCATTTATATAATGTCTGATAATTTTAATGACAATCGGTATAATATTTTTGGAAAGTTTCCATACTTCTAAAGGAGAAGCACCAGATTGCATTAGAAAATTTGCTCTATTTTCAATGACCTTTTCATTATTATTGCTCTTTACACTTTCTAATAATTTTGCAGCTTTCTCCCATTTTTCAGATTGTGCTAAAAGATTAGAAAGTTTATCTAAAGACCATAAATTATCAGGTTCAATTTTAAGACTTTCTTCCAAATAATATTGTGCCTCTTTCAAAGAGTTCTCTTTCAATGCAATTAATGAAAGACCCTTTAAGCCTATGAATTTTCCTTCTTCTTCGTTTAATAATAACTTCATGTATTTCTTTGCTTTTACAAAGTCACTATTTAATATTGCATTCTGTGATAAAATATAAGTTGAAAAAAAATTGCTGCCTATTTGCTTCTTAATTCTTCTTGCATTTAAATCAATTTTCTTTTTATTTCCAGAATTTATAGATTTAGTAATCTCATTTAATGAATTTTTAATAATTTCTAATCTTTGAGTATTTTTTTTAAGTTTATAATTTTCTGGAAAACTAATAATTTTTTTAAATAGTAAATATATAAAACTCAATAAAAATGACATAAATATAAGAATTGAAATATATAAAGTGAAACTGGTTTCTATAAAATAATCCCCCCAAAGAATTTTCACTTCTCCCGGATAATTAGAAAGCCATACAATAGGAATGATAAAAAGTAGTATTAGAACAAAAGTCTTAAAAATTCTTATCATTTAATTATCTATTAAATGTTCTAATATTTTTTCTTCCAAGAAATCTAATTTAATATTACGTTCTTGGAGTTTTTGTGCATCTATAATCCATTTTTCGATACCGTAAGTTAAAGGAGAAGAAATGCTTTCAATTTCAATTATTGCACTTTCTATATCTTTAAGAATTAGAGATTTTTTTGCATTGTCTAAAGCATTTTCAAAATCAAAAATTCCGTCATTATCCAAGTCACTGTAATCACTTAAATCTGATTCCTTGTTTATTTTCTTTATTCTAAAGTTTGAATTCAAAATATCTTTAAAATAAGTCTCAATTGATTCTTTGGAAAAAAATAATCTTTTTGATATCGTTTCTTCCTGATTTTTAGTTCCATCTCTTGATAGTTCAATTATTTGAACCTCTCTACCTTTGGTAACCATATCCAATTGTTTATACAACGTAACTAAGTTTTTTGAAGCTGGCGTATTAGAAAAAAAATCAAGTAATTTAAATACTTCTTCATCATTTAAAAAAAAATCTTTTAGACTATTAATCTCCCTTTCAAAAGATTCGTCATTTATAATTTTTTTTTTGAAAATGATGAAAGTATAGAGTTTATTTTGTTTATCAGTTACATCTTGAATTATACTTTTCAATTTATTTCTTTCTTCCAGTGAAAAATCATTTTCTATAGTATCTTTTATTCTTAAAAACTCCTGTTTAATTTCATCAAGGGTGTCTCGATTAGAGCCTTTGGATGATTCTAAGAAAATATCATCTGCTATTTTAGAATTTTTTTTAACATCTTCCTGTTTAACATTTAATGTTTGATAATTCTTTAAATTATTTTGACTCTCTTCCAAAGAAATCTTTAAATTTTTAATTTCTTCAGTAAAACTCTGATACCTCTCTTTTAAAAAATATGAGCAAATGACGACAATAACGAATAAACCAAAGAATAAAAAAATGAAAATCGACGGTTTTTTTCTAAATTGGCTTTTGTCTAAATCAATAAAATCTGCTTTTTTTGTTTCTTTATTATTCTTCTCCATTATTTAAAAACCTTAGTTTTAATCATAAATTATTAATAATGCCTAGTAAACTTTCTTCATTAGGTTTCTCTGCTATGTATACTTTTTTAAATTTCAGATTCTTTAATCTATTGATTATTTGATTACTTAAAACAATGATAATCTGCCTAGTACAATATTTATGCAATTTCAATTGGGTAACTATATCAAGGAATGATTCTGCGGTTTTTGATGAAAAAAATGTTAAAACTCCATTATTTTGAATTAAAAATTTCTCAACTTTCAACTTAAAAAAATCAATTTTTCTACTTTCATAAACTGATAAAGTTTCATAACTGATATTTGTATTACTAAAACCACCAACAAAATTTTTATTTGGTTCTAAAGAAGTTACGTGTAACAAGTTTATTTCTTCTTGATAAAATTTTTTCTTAATACAATTGATCAAATTTACAGCATCTCCATTTGTGTTCTTGATGTTTCTATAACCTTTTTTCTTTGCTTCATTATAAGTACCTTCACCCACCGTAAATATTAGTTTTTTTTTAAGAGAATTGCTTTCTAAATACTTTATTCCATTTTTACTCGTAAAAACCACAACGTCAAAATCGCCAAAATTAATCTCTTTATTAGATTTCACTTTATTTATTCTGATTAATGGAGTGATCTCAACAGTATGTCTTAAATTTTTTAATTTAAAGGCTAAATTTTTTGAGTCAATATCCGGTCTAGTCAATAAAATTTTCATACAAAAGGCCTCTACTTTAATATAATATCTCTCTCATTTTTTTCCCAAGTTCAAAACATTCTTTTGTAGCATCTTCTATAAGCATTATTTTTTTTCCAGTTTTCACGATACTGCCATCACTATTTGCCGCAAAATAACTAAAATTCACTTTTTTATCCAATACAATGCCCAAAGCACCCAGCGGCATTTGACAAGAACCGTCAATTCCGTTCATAAAAGAACGTTCACATGTTGCTTGAATATTAGTTTGCTTGTCTGATATTACATTTAAAAGTTTTATTATGTCTTCATCATCTTCTCTAACAATAACCGCAATTATTCCTTGACCAACCGCTGGCAAAAACTCTTGTGTACTCAATGGTTTAACATGTTTTTTGATCCCTAAACGATTCAGGCCTGCCATTGCTAATAAAGTTGCATCATATTCACCTTCGAGTACTTTATTAATTCTTGTCTCTACATTTCCTCTTATTAGTTTAATTTTAAGATCCGGTCTTAAATTCTTTAGTTGAATTTCCCTTCTAATTGAAGAGGTTCCTATCACGGAACCCTTACTTAATTTTGAGAGACATAGATTACTTCTTGATACAATTGCGTCCCTGTAGTCTTCTCGCCTAAGATAAGAACATATAAAAAGTCCTTTTGGTAGATTATAGGGGAGATCTTTTAAGGAGTGTATAGAAATATCAATTTTATGATCTAATTGAGCCTGATCTATTTCTTTAGTAAAAAGGCTTTTATTACCGACATCTGATAATTTTCTGTCAAGAATTTGATCTCCCTCGGTTGTAATATAAATTTCTTTGAAAAAGTCTATCTTTTGATTTTTATACTTTTGGAAGAAAATATCTTTAAAAATTTCTACCTGTTTTTTTGCAAGGGGACTTTT
The DNA here is from genome assembly GCA_028407765.1 of Rickettsiales bacterium. GTDB lineage: Bacteria > Pseudomonadota > Alphaproteobacteria > Methylaequorales > Methylaequoraceae > TMED211. The sequence continues at coordinate 7,283 of JAOOJU010000003.1, read as the reverse complement.
TCGAGATCCAATTGTAATTTTTTTACTAGTATTAAACATTTATTAAAATATTATTACGATAGTATTTTAAATGCTATGTATAATTATAAAGTAGAGAAAATTAGTAGGTTTATAAATGTTAGTAATGGGTATCGAAAGTAGTTGTGACGAAACGGCTGTCGCTATAGTTGAGAAGAAAAAAAAAAGTAAAGGTAAAATAATAAAAGAAATTATTTATTCACAAGTTGAAAATCATATTCCTTTTGGAGGAGTAGTTCCTGAACTTTCATCGAGAGAGCATATACGATTCATAGATAAAATAACTAAACAAGTTCTTAAACAATCTAGAATTAAAATTCAAGAATTAGATGCAATAGCAGCAACATTAGGGCCAGGTTTACTTGGTGGATTATTAATAGGTTCAAATTTCGCAAAAGCTTTAAGCATTGCAAATAATAAACCTTTTCTGGCAATTAATCATCTACAAGCTCACATTTTAGTTTCAAGAATGGACTATGAACTTTTCTTTCCTTTTTTGGTACTTCTAATTTCCGGAGGACATACCCAACTACTAATAGCCAAAAAATTTAATGAATTTGAGCTATTAGGAGAAAGTATTGATGATGCTCTAGGAGAAAGTTTTGACAAAACTGCGAAGCTTTTTGGCTTAAAATATCCCGGAGGACCTGAAATTGAAAAATATGCTCTAAAACATAATAAGAAAAATACTTTTAACCTTCCCAAACCATTATTTAAAAAAAATAATTTAGATTTCTCTTTTTCAGGTTTAAAAACAGCAATCAGAAGAATTATTGAATCTGGAATAACAGAAGAGCAAAAATATAATCTTGCTTATGATTTTCAATATACAGTATTAGAATGTTTAAAAGATAGGTGTGGTAAAGCAATGGACTTGTTTAAAGAAAACCATAAAAATGGCCATTTCATTTTATCAGGTGGTGTTGCATCAAATCAATTCTTAAGAGAAGGACTTAGAATTTTGAGTAAAAAAAAAGGGATGGAATTTTTTTCTCCCAAGCCAGAATTATGTGTTGATAATGCAACCATGGTAGCATGGGCAGGAATAGAAAAACTTTTGTGTAATAGTAAATCTAATGACATTGCAATTGTACCATCACCAAGATGGTCATTAAGTAAATTAAGTAATGAGTAAGATAGGTATAATAGGAAGCGGTTCTTGGGGATTAGCACTATCATTTGCTATCAACAGATCTAACTCTCAAGTTGCTGTCTGGATAAATTCAAACAAAAAACTCATGGAACTAAAAAAAACAAGAGTTTCTAAATATTTACCTAAAATAAAAATCCCAAGAAAAATAAAATTAACCGATGAGTTGGATTTTATAATTGAAAATGACTATATCTTTTTAGTTACACCATCTCAGAGATTAAGGGAAAATTTAGAATTAATTAGGGGGAAAAAAATTATTTCTAAAAAATTTGTAATATGTTCAAAAGGCATTGAAAAAAAAACCAATAAATTAATGACTGAAGTTTTTAATGAGGTTCTTCCGAAAAATAAAGTTATAATTCTTTCAGGACCTAATTTCGCGAGTGAAGTTGCAAAAAATTTACCAACTGCATTTGTTCTATCCTCGACAAATAAAAATGAATTAAGCTCTTTGGGGAATTCAATTTCTAGTAAAAATTTTCGACCTTATTTTAATGATGATGTAATTGGAACCCAAATCGGTGGCTCTTTTAAAAATGTTATTGCAATAGCTTGTGGAATAGTTCTTGGAAAAAAATTGGGTGAAAACGCCAGGGCTTCAATTTTAACCAGAGGATTAAGAGAGATTACCTCTCTTGGAGTAAAGCTAGGAGCAAAAGAAGAAACCTTCAAGGGTTTATCTGGTTTAGGAGATCTCAATCTATCATGTAATTCATTAAAATCTAGAAATATGATGCTTGGTTATAAACTTGGCAGAGGACTATCTATTAAAACTCTGATTAAAAGTAATATTCTTAATGAGGGAATTAATTCGTGCGCTTCAATATGTGAAATAGGAAAATTAAATAAAATTAACCTTCCAATTTGTAACTCTGTTAAAGAAGTTCTTGAAGGAAATTCAATTTCAAATATAATTTCTAAATTATTATCTAGACCTTTACAATTTGAAAAGTAATGTACTACTCTATTATTTGTTATGACATACCTAATTCATCTAAAAAAAGAAATAATCTTAGGCAAAGTCACATTAAATATCTGAATAATTTTAAAAACTTAATTTTATTTGCCGGGCCAATAATGAATGAAAAAGAAGATGTTTTAGGAAGCCTGATTGTAGTTAAGTTTTCAAATAGGAAGGATGTAGACGACTTTTCCAAAAACGACCCTTATTTTTTAGGAGGTCTTTTTGAGAAGGTTTTAATAAATAAGTTTAAAAAAGTTTTCTAATTTTTAAAAAGTTTACTTAACAAAAAGGAATCAATTGGTATTATTATTGAGATGTATCTAAAACTATGAAAAATAAATATTTGGTTCCAAATAAAATAAAAGAAAAAGCAAATATAACTTTTTCAGAATATGAGAGGCTATACAAAAGCTCTATAGAGGACCCTGATAAATTTTGGAGAGAACAAGCTAAAACTCTTACTTGGATTAGAGAATTCAAAGAAGTAAAAAAAACTAGTTTTTCTGAAAAAATAAGTATTAGATGGTTTAGTGATGGAGTTTTGAATGTCTCATATAACTGTCTTGATAGACACCTAAAAAATAAGGGATCTAAACCAGCAATTATATGGGAAGGAGATAGTCCAGAAAAAAGCAAAGTTTATACATATACACAACTTTATGAAGAAGTATGTAAACTTGCTAATGCAATGAAAGATTTAGGTATTAAAAAAGGAGATCGTGTCACCATTTATTTGCCTATGATACCAGAGGCTGCAATTTCAATGTTAGCATGTTCAAGAATTGGGGCCGTTCATTCGGTCGTATTTGGAGGTTTTTCTCCCGAATCGCTAAGAAACAGAATAAAAGATTGTGAATCAACAACAATAATTACTGCTAACGAAGGCATAAGGGGAAACAAAAAAATTCCATTATTACAAAATGTTAAAGAAAGTATTTCAAATCTCAGCTTTATTAAAAATGTTCTTGTCGTAAAACGAACAGAATCTCTTAATCATTTTAATGAAAAAACTGATATTTGGTATCATGAGGCTATCGAAGGTAAACCAACAGAATGTAAACCTGAAAGTCAATCTTCTGAAGATCCTCTTTTTATACTATATACGTCCGGTTCAACAGGGGCACCAAAGGGTGTATTGCACACCACTGCTGGATATCTTCTACACTCATCCTTATCGCATAAATATATTTTTGATATAAAGGATAATGATATTTACTGGTGCTCAGCAGATGTTGGTTGGGTTACAGGTCATTCATATATAGTTTATGGTCCATTATGTAACGGGACTACAACTCTTATGTTTGAAGGAGTGCCAACCTATCCTAGTGCATCACGATTCTGGGAAGTAATTGATAAACATAAAGTTTCTATATTCTATACTGCTCCAACAGCAATTAGAGCACTAATGGGACTAGGAAATGATTTAGTTAACTCTACAAGTAGGGAATCATTAAGAATCTTAGGTACTGTTGGTGAACCTATAAATCCAGAAGCCTGGAAATGGTATTATGAGGTAGTTGGAAAAAAAAACTGCCCAATCGTAGATACTTATTGGCAGACTGAGACTGGAGCTGCATTAATTAGTCCACTTGCTGGTGCAACACCTACTAAACCAGGTTCAGCAACTCTTCCTTTTTTTGGTATTCAGCCAATGATAGTTGATAATGACGGAAAAGAATTGAAAGGTAAGTGTGAAGGTAATTTATGTATGATTGATGCATGGCCAGGTATGATGAGAACTTTATATAAAGATCATAAAAGGTTTGTTAATACATATTTTTCCACATTTAATGGAAAATATTTTACAGGAGATGGATGTAAAAGAGACGAAGATGGTTATTATTGGATTACCGGACGAGTTGACGATGTAATAAATGTTTCTGGTCACAGGTTAGGAACAGCTGAAGTAGAAAGTGCTTTAGTCCTGCATAATAAAGTTTCTGAAGCAGCAGTTGTTGGTTTTCCTCACGCTATTAAAGGTCAAGGAATCTATGCTTACGTTACTCTTATGAAAGATGAAAAATATAGTCATGAGCTAAAGAAAGAGTTGTTAGGCTGGGTCAGAAAGATAATAGGGCCAATTGCAACACCCGATAAAATCCAATGGGCCCCTAGTCTACCTAAAACTAGATCAGGAAAAATAATGAGAAGAATATTGAGAAAAGTTGCATGTAATGAAGAAGACTCTATAGGTGACACATCAACTTTAAATGAACCATCCGTTGTTGATGAACTTATTAAGAATAGGGGTTAAGAAAGTTAAAAATCATAACAAATTCCTTTTCTTTCCCAATCACCATATCTTGTTGGTTCAGGTCCGTCAGGACCTCCAATCTCTTTATTTTTAGATTTATTATTTTTTTTTGTAATTATTTTTTTTTTGTTTTTAAATGTCATACTCTACAAATAAAGATTTTTTTTTAAAATTCAACAACCTTTGGTCAATCATTGTACAAAAATACTAGAGAGATTGCAGTTCAAATCATCAGCAAAATATATAATGATCAATCATTTGAGAATGCTGTTAATAATAATCCAGATTACAGACGACTCTCATATAAAGACAAATCATTGGTTAGAATGATTATTTTAACTTTTCTCAGAAGAAATGGAGAGATAGATCATATAATTAAGAAATATCTTAAAAAAAGCCTGGACAAAAAAATTATGAATATTTTAAGAGTCGGAACAACTCAAATTTTATTCTTAAATATACCTGATTATTCTTCAATTAATATTTCTGTTAATCTCGCTAAAAAAACTCTTCCGAAACTATCAGGTCTTGTTAATGCAGTATTACGAAATATTTCTAAAAACAAGATAAATCATCATGATGAAATAAAACCTATAATGAACTTACCAAAATGGATCAGGGGAAATTGGGTTAAAAATTATGGTAAAGAAAAAACTGAAAAATTTGCAAGACAATTTATAAAAAAACCACCGCTAGATATTAATATTAAAGAAAAAATGTTTGAAGATAGAGATTGGGAAAAAGCTTTAAATGGAGATTTATTTTTTAAGAAAATATTAAGATTAAAAAATTTTGGAGAAATAAAAAATCTTCCTTTCTTTGATGATGGTTTTTGGTGGGTTCAAAGTGCTGCAGCTTCTATTCCAGTTGAAGTGATTAATAAAATTTTTGAGAAAAAATTAAAAGAACAAATTCACGTTTTAGAAGTTGGTGCTGCTCCAGGAGGTAAAACATGCCAACTATGCGACTATAATTATAACGTAACTGCAATTGAGGTCTCGGATAAACGAATAAAATTACTGAAAGAAAACCTTCAAAGATTAAATTTCTCTCCAAAAATAATCAATTTGGACATCTTAAGTTTTAATACAGATCAAAAGTTTGATTCCATCTTGATTGACTCTCCGTGTTCTGCATCAGGAATTATATCAAAGAACCCTGATATTCTAATAAGAAAAAAAGAGGATTTGCTAGAACAGTTATTAAATAAACAAATGAAGATTTTAGAAAAATGCTCAAGTCTCATAAAAGTTAAAGGCATAATAGTCTATACCGTTTGTTCTTTGATTTCCGATGAAGGAAAAAATCAAATTAAAAACTTTCTTAAAAATAATAAGGGTTTCAAAATAAAAGAAATCTCAAAAAAAATTTTAGAGGGTCTAGAATACAAACTTTCTAACGGAATGTTAACAATTAAACCTGATGACTATGATTACAAAGGTGGAATGGACGGTTTTTTTGTTGCGTGCATAGAAAAAATTGAAGTATAATGAAACTTATCGATACCACAATATTAAAAAAATCATTGCATTTATTGTATTATAAAACCCCAATATATGATTTTATTCTCAAGCATAGTTTATCGACGGAAATATCAAATATATTTGACGACACATGGGAAGGAGATTCTCAAATAGGTTATGATATTTTACAAGGATATATTTCTTTTTTTGGAGAAACAATCAACTATAAAAATTCTATATGGGAAAAAAATATTTCTACGAACTTATGGAAAGAAGAACTTCATAGTTTTAGTTGGGTTAGAGATTTAAGGGCTGTTGGAACGAATAAAGCAAGATCTTTCTTGAGAAAATCAACTTATGATTGGGTTTTGAAATATAATAAATGGAGTTTGACAGAATGGAGAAGCGATATAATTGGGAAAAGAGTATGTTCTTTGTTAGGAAATTTCAGTTTTTTTTATTCAAGTGCCAAAAATGATTTTCAAAAACTAGTGCTTGAGAGTCTTTTTAAACAAGGAAATCACCTAATTAAAAATAAACTACAGGACATACATGGATATGAAAGGATTTTCGCCATTAAAGGCTTAATAGCTGTCTCAATTACATATACTAAATTTAATGAATATATAGATTTTGCAATTAAACTTCTTTTAACTGAAATAAACAATCAAGTTTTAAATGATGGCAGTCATTACTTAAAGTCTCCAAGCAAACATTCAGAATTCTTACAAAATTTAATAGATATTAGAAGTTATCTAGCAGAAGCGAAATATAAAACCCCAAAAAAAATAAACGAATGTATTTTAATTATGGCATCAGTTTTGAAATTTTATAAAATTAGTGGGGAAACATTGGCAACTTTCAATAACTCGAAAAGCATTGATAAAAAGCTATTAAATCAAATAATTTTAAGAGCTAACTCTAAGCTTAAAATTCCAGAATCATTATCTTGTTCTGGTTTTCAGAAAGTATCACAGAACAAAATTAATTTCTTCATGGATTGTGGCCCCCCAGTAAAAGAAGATACATATGCAGGATCTTTATCATTTGAATTATCAATTGGTAAAAATCCAATCATTGTAAATTGCGGCTCTCCATATATAAACAATAAAACCTGGACAGAGGCGATGAAATCTACTGCAGCACATAGCACCCTATCAGTTGATAATATAAATTCTTCAGATATTTTTTTTAACAAGAAGCAAAAAAATTCACGAATAGCAAATGTATGGTCACAGAGAAAAAAAGAAAAAAATTACCATTGGATTAATGCTGCCCATTCTGGTTATAAAGATATTTTTGGGCTTATTCATTCAAGAAAGATACATATTGATGCAGAGAAAAAAATAATTAGAGGTCAAGATTGTTTATCTAGATCAAACAAAGGTTATCAAAAAATATCAAAGAAATATTATTTGCGATTTCATCTTT
>JAOOJU010000029.1 GCA_028407765.1 Rickettsiales bacterium | reverse complement strand
CATTCATAAATTTTAGTTTTTTATTAATTGTTTTTACTGGTATAAATTTTTAAATTTATAATTTATTTTTTTTAAAAAGTTAGTATGGATCCATTTACTCAAGGACTTTTAGGAGCTAGTTTTGCTGGATCTTTTGCAAAAAAAGACAAATTAAAACTTGCTACTATTTGTGGAGCTATTGGAGGTATGGCCCCAGATTTAGATTCTTTAATTCGTTCACCTAATGATTCTTTATTATCTATAGAATATCATAGACATTTTACTCACTCGATATTTTTTGTACCAATAGGAGGACTTATAACCTCAATTTTTTTATATACATTTCTAAAAAATAAGTTTTCTTTTAAAAATATTTATCTATTTACAACAATTGGTTTTTTTACACATGGAATACTTGATTCCTGCACTAGCTATGGAACAAGACTTTTTTTTCCTTTTTCTGATTTAAGAGTATCTTGGAATATAATCTCGATTATTGATCCTATATATACAGCTATACTTCTTGTTTTTTTGACTTTGTGTCTTATTCGAAAATCATCTTTATTAATTCGAATGGGTATTTCCCTTTCTTTTATTTATCTAGTTTTTGGTTGGATCAACTATCAGCTCGTAAAAGAATATATTGAAAATATAGCTAAGACTAGAACACATGAAATAAAAAGAATTTTACTTAATCCAACAATCGGCAATAATATATTATGGAGGACTGTTTATCAGTCAGGCGAAATGTATTATGTTGATGCTGTTTATATGCCACTATTCTCTGAACCTCTATTCAAAAAGGGTGTTCAAGTCAATGTAATTGATAAAGAGACAATCTTTCCTGAATTGGGAGTAAATTCCACTCAGAGAAAAGATATAAGACGTTTTTCTTACTTTGCACAAGATTTTATATATTTACATAATAATTATAAATTTATGATAGCAGATTTACGTTATGGAACTCTTCCATATGATGATAAATCACTTTGGGGACTTGAAATTGATGTTAATAACTCTGAAAACCATGCAATTTTTAAAAACATAAGAGATTTTAATGACAGTCATTATAGTGAGTTTTGGGATATGTTAAGAGGAGAATTTAATTAATAACATGTTAAGTAAACACCAAAAATTAATTTAAATTAGTCCTGGTTTCTAAAAAAAATATTTTGTATTCATGTTAAACTTATTTTTAAAACTTTCTGTTTCCATTTATTAAAAAAAAAATACCAATCAAAAATAAAAAAATCTGCTCGCTAGTAAACAACTTTGAATTAAAAAACCAATCTTGGTGTGCAAAATAAAAAGCACAAATCATTATTACAACTATTATAAGAGCAGAAAGTCTTGTTAAAAGACTTCCAATAAATGTTTTTATAAACCCTGAAACTATTAATATGATACCTGCAATTAATTCTGAAATAGCTACGAGAGAAGCCAGCATTGAATTAAATCCAAAGTATTCAATTAATTTTTGTGGAGGTAAGGGAAATTTACTAATGCCGTGAAAAATAAACGCAATTCCAAGTCCAAGTCTTAATAATAATTGACTAAAATTACCAAATTTTCTGAATTTTTTTTCTATTAGCTTTTCAATCTTTAATAAATACATATTTAAATAATTAAATAAAAATTAAATTTTTTGTTTAAGTTAAATATTTTAAAAAGGGAGACTTATTTTATAAAGTTTCCTAGTATAGACAATAGCATTACTATTTAGTTATTATAATTGGAAAAATTATTTTTAACTTTAACTACAAAAATAAGTTAAGTAACAATTATGAAAAATGATTTATTATCGTTAATAGCTTTTGCTCCAATTTTATTTTCAGGAATACTTCTAGTTGGTTTTCGATTAGCTGCTAAAAAAGCTATGCCAGTAGTATTTGTTATTACTTGTTTGATAGCTTATTTCTTCTGGGGTGTCACTGGCACCAGAATTTTAGCATCAACTTTTCAGGGTTTAATTATCACTGCAGGTATTTTATGGATAATTTTTGGTGCAATAATGTTACTTAACACATTGAAATATTCAGGAGCAATTATGACAATTAGAAGAGGCTTTTCAAGTATTAGTTCTGATAGACGTATTCAAGTAATTTTGATAGCTTGGCTGTTTGGATGTTTTATTGAAGGGGCATCAGGCTTTGGAACGCCTGCAGCGGTCGCAGCGCCTCTTATGGTTGCGATAGGTTTCCCTGCTTTAGCAGCAGTTGTTTTTGGTATGATGATTCAGTCTACTCCAGTTTCGTTTGGCGCAGTAGGCACTCCTATGATTGTAGGTGTTCAAGGTGGTTTAGATAAAGTTCAATTGACAGAACAATTAGTAAATAAAGGACTTGAGTGGGATTCATTTTTTAGAATAGTAGTTTCTGAGGTTGCTATAATTCATGCTATGTGCGGAACTTTTATGCCGATTTTGCTTATTATGATTATGACCAGATTTTTTGGTAAAAATAATTCTTGGACAGAAGGATTATCTATCTTACCATTTGCAATCTTTTCAGGTTTAAGTTTTACAATACCCTATGTTGTTACAGGAGTATTTCTTGGTCCGGAATTTCCTTCAATTATAGGAGGATTATTTGGTCTCGGAATTGTCACGATTGCTATAAAGTTTGGTTTTCTTATTCCTAAAGACTCATGGGATTTTCCTCATCCAGAAAAGTGGCCAACTAATTGGCTGGGAAATATTCGAATATCTTTAGAAAGTATTACAAATAGAAATATAAGTCACTTCAAGGCATGGTTACCTTATATTTTTCTTGCAATGATGCTTGTTATTTCTAGAACATTTGAACCTCTAACAAACTTTTTAAAATCGATCAATGTTAATTTTTTTAATATACTAAATGAAGAAAAAATAACTGCTAATTTTCAAATACTATACTTACCTGGTGGTATGTTGATAACAGCATGTATATTGACATTTTTTCTTCATGGGATGAATAAGAGTGAGATTTCACAAGCTATAAAGGATTCAACTAAAACGATTTTGGGCGCGGGTTTCGTTTTAATTTTTACTATTCCTTTAGTGAGAATTATGATTAATTCAGGTATTAACACAAATGAGATTATTAGTATGCCGATTGCTATGGCGCAGGGTATGTCTAATTTAATGGGGCAAATATATCCCTTTTTTGCACCAACAATGGGTGCATTAGGGGCTTTTTTAGCAGGATCAAATACTGTTAGTAATTTGATGCTAAGCCAATTTCAATTTGAAACCGCAAATTTTTTAGGGCTCTCAGGTGCGCTAATGGTTGCTGTACAAAGTGTAGGTGCCGCCGCAGGAAATATGATTGCAATACATAATGTTGTGGCAGCATCAGCAACAGTTGGTTTACTTGGAAAAGAAGGGGTCATTCTCCGTATAACTTTGATCCCAACTCTATATTATCTGATGTTAACAGGAATAATTGCTTTAATTTTTTTTCATGTGTTTAAACTAACAGATCCTATTCAAGTTTCACTTTAACTCATGATTTGTAATTTTATTAAATTTTATTCAACCACTCTAGAGTTTTTCATTCGGTAAAAAATATTATATAGATTATCATTTTTTACCAACTCCAATTTACCACGAATATTTATAGCGTCGTAAGTATACAAAATAGGGTCTTTTGCATATACTTCTATGGTTAAGTTAGAGGAAACATGTGGATGATATGGACAAGTAATTGGAAATGGTCCTAATAAAAATCGGCTTTGTTTTTCCCCCTGTTCTAATGGGAACATATAACCTTGAACTAAAATCTCTTTACCATCAAGTTTCTTTACATTTTCCTTGAATTTGGGTCTTACTCCAAGCCAATCATATCCTTCATCATCTTTAAAACTATATTCTGACATACCAGTTTCACCGAAAATCTTCCATGATGTACCGTCTTTGGGCATATCAATAAAATCATCAACATTTGCAAGTAGTTCATCTTGATCAATGTCTTGTCCAAAATCTTCTATTTCATTTAAAACAACTTTATTTAAAAGCATGCTAGTTGCTCTTTTTTCACCTATAAAAGCTATATTATTTGAACTCATTGAATTTTTATAAGTTAATGATAGACCTAAAATTCCAAAAATTAAAAATAAAAGTTTTCCCATATTATTTTTTGATATTTTTAAGATAAATATAATTATTTATGTGGTATTTGAAAGTTGATTTGCCAAACTTACTTTAGAATAATGATAAGCCGGAAAAATTGCTGCAACTAAACCAGCAATAAAAACAGTCACAATAATTAAAAGAAAGTTCATATTTAAACTAATATTTGCATGACTAATATTTAAAGGAGTAATAATTTCTGTTATAATTTTAAAACCTCCTAATCCCATAATAATACCCAAGAAAATGCCGTTTAAAATAATTATCATACCTTCCAAAGTAATAATTTTAAAAATTCTTTTTTTAGAATAACCTATTGCTCTTAAAATTGATAAGTCTCCAATGCGATTTTCCATATTTCCAGCTAATCCAGAAAAAATACTTAATGCTGAAATTGAAATTAATATAATTGAAACCATTTTAAAGGTTTTTGATCCCAAACCTAACATTGATGTAAGCCGAGTAATTTCAAATGCAGGGTTAGCCGCTTGTAAACTACTTTCTTGATTTATCAAACGTGGTAAATTCATATTAGCAATAGGTGATTTTGTAGTTAATAACAAAGCTGTTATTTCAGGGGAAATCAATGAATTTTTATTGTCATAGGTTGCTATAGATTTCTTATTTTCAACTTTATTTATATCTTCTTTATGATTTTCATGACCTTGATGATCCTTTTGTTTGTAACTTTTCCAATGCTCTTCATGTTCTTCGTGATCCTCATGACTTTTATGACCATTCATATGCTCTTCATTTTCTTCATGATCCTCATGACTTTTATGACCATTCACATGCTCTTCATGTTCTTCATGATCCTCATGACTTTTATGACCATCTTCATGCTTGTCTTGGTTAACATGTTCATGTCCATGAATCTCCAAAACTGAATCTAAAGAAGTAAGAATCAATCTATCTAAAACAGTTCCTGTGGGTTTCATTACACCTGTTACAGTATATCTTATATCTTCATGAATATCACCTCCTTCTAATAATCCATGAGCTCCTTGAAATCTTTCATTCATTTTCAAACTAACAGAAGATCCAACAACTGCCTCGAATTTATCATTCCAAAGATTTCCTTTGGAAACTTTAGCACTATAATGTTTTATATAGTCATGTGTAGTTCCAACAATACGATATCCTTTCCAATTATCACCTAATGCAAGAGGTATAACTTTTTTAATTTGTGGATGATCAACTATATTTTGAGCTAATTGATAGTCAATATTCCCGTTCGGTATATCAATGTGGTATATTGAAGACAAGATAAGTTGAAGTGGACTTCCTTTTGCCCCAACAACTATATCTATTCCTTTCCCATCGGAAGTTAAGCGTTTTTGAAGGTGGTCCCCGAATTGTGTAACAAGTAGTGCTATAGATACGCCAAAAGCAGTCAATAAAATTGATAAAAAGCTATTTAACCATCTAGATTTTAGTGATGAAAGAACATAACTTAGATCACTCATGATTAAATTCCACTATATTAGAAAAGTATTTTTTTATTCGATTATCATGAGTTGATACAATTAAAGTAGCATTGGTTTTCCTTGCTTGAGAAAAAATAAGCTCTATAACTTTTTTTGTATTCAGCTGATCTAATGCCGAAGTGGGTTCATCAGCAAAAATTACTTTTGGATGATTTGCAATGCCTCTAGCTATAGCTACACGTTGAGATTCACCAACACTTAAATCCTTGGCCATTTGTTTATTCTTTCCAGATAAACCTAGATCATTAATTAGTTCATTAATATTAAGAGAATGTGATTTATTTTTTGCTAAAGTAATATTTTGTTCTACATTTAAGTGTTTTATTAAATGAAGCTTTTGAAAAATCAATCCAAAATTTTCAGAACGAAAATCATCTATCTCTTGATCAGATAAAAAGGAAAAATTTTTATTTTCAAAAAAAATTTCTCCAGATGAAGGTTTCAATAATCCAGTCATTAAATTAATAAGGGTAGTTTTACCACAACCAGATGGACCAAGTAGTAAAACGTGTTTATTTTTTTCTACAGTAAAGTTTTTTTTTTCTAATATAGATCTATTTTCTATTTTATATTCTAAATTTAATATTTTAAATAGCATCAAAAATTATTGAGAATTTTTTTGTTTATTCACACTTTATGTTATATTATAACCTTTTATTATATAGTTCAATTAAATAAAAGGAGGTTTTTTTGTGAAAAGTATTATCGAAAAAGCTTTTAAATTTTGTTCTAATAATGATGAAAGATTGACAAAACCTCGGCTAGAAGTTTTAAAAATTATATCTAAAAGTAAAAAACCTATTAAAGCATATGAAGTACTTAAGGAACTTGGTAAAATTATTAAAAATCCAAAACCACCAACCGCATACAGAGCTATTGATTTTTGGAAGAAAAATAATTTTGTTCATCGTATTGAGAGCTTAAATGCTTATCTAATATGTGAAGCAAACCATTTCCATAAAGGCTCTCAATTTTTGATTTGTGATAGTTGTGGAAAAGTAATTGAATCACATATTTGTGAACTTCCAAGTGCCTTAAAAGAGACAACAAAAAAAAATACCTTCAATATGTCAACATGGCATTTAGAAATCAATGGTATTTGCAACCAATGTAACTGAAATGGGATATTATTTGTTTCTAATTTTATTTAAATAACAAGATATAATTGAATGATAGAAACATTTTACGATTTAGAAAAATAATTCAACCAAACAACATTATTTATAATTTTCGATTTCTTTAAAAAATGACAAACCATCAAGCCTCATTAAAATTGAATTACTTTTACTCGATGCTGACTCCGGAGTGCGATGGAGTATTCCATCTTTGCCTCCACGAAACAAGGCTATATCCCATTTATCTAAGAAACTAGTAGCAAATTTATTTATAACGATCTCATCATTTGATTTTCCTTTAATAAATGCATTTCTATCTGCAGCTTCATTAGGTAATATTTCTGTTCCTTGACCATCATAAGTTACTAATAATCTATAAGGTACCATATCAACATGATAACGACGACAACCTCTGCTAGAACCAAGCCAAAAACTAATACTTTCTTCACCTTGAAAAGTGCAGAATATTTTACAAACATTGCTCATATCAACTAACCAATTCCTGTAATATTCATCACATAAAATATTTTTAGCAATCTTAGATTTAAGTAGTTTATGAATATCTGCTTTTGCATTTTTTTTGCTAATAGCACCGAATACAGAAAAAGGTGATTCATAAAGTTTTTTGAAGAAAAGATTAAAGCCAGTTGGTACTTTGCGTTTTAAAACTGCAATTTGATCATTACATTTTTTAAATTTTTCAAAGGAATTAATTTCTTTATAATAATTAATCATTTTTTAATAGATTTTTTCAGAAATAAAAAAGATACTATTAATCAGATAAAGAATAGAAGCTAAAATAAGGTTGAACTTAATTCTATATTCTATTGGATTAAGCTCTTCATTTGAGCAATAACTATCAGAGCACTTAATTTTTTTTTTATAAAATTCTAGTGAAATAAGCACCAAAAAAATAATAGTTGTAAAGGTAAAAAGATAATTTTCAGCAGCTTCTAGATTCTCAAAATTTAAAAAACTGGATTCAATGTTTAATAAACTTGCGAATATTGAGCTAAGGCCAAAAACAATAGGAATTCCACAACATAATAAGTGTGTGAAACCAGTTAAAAGCAAAAAATATGATGAATAATACTTAAACATCAATTTTAGTAAAAAAGTTTTACCATAAAATTAAAGCTTCTTCCAGGTAACTGGACAGTATCTTTTTTCGATTCCAAATGACTTCTCCCAACTACATCTAATAAATTTAAGGCTGAAAACATTACGTGTCCAGAGATAGAAGAATATGAAAAATCTTTTGTGATATCAAAATCTAGACGAGAGTGACCTCCTGTTCTGGTTTGATGGGGTCCAAGAAAACCTTTATCAAAATAATGGTTATATTTGAGATTAGAATCTAATTCATCCCCTAAAACTTGTAAACCAACATTTAACTTTGATTGAGGTACTCTTGTTATCGCTTTATCTGTTGAAGTTTTATATCCCTTTATAAAGTCAACCATAAAGTTTGTTAGAAAGTTAAAATCATTACTATTAGCAAAGTTATATTGTCCTGAAACTTCAAGACCTGTGAATAAAGCATTATATTGTTCATGAATAACATTATTGAAATCCTCACCCTCAACAGCTACCGTTGAACCGTCTCGGTCTGCGGCTATAAAGTCATCAATATAATTAAAATACGTTTCTGCCTGTATATTATTTAAATCTTCATTGTAAATGTGTCCCAATGAAATATTGTAAGAACTTTCAGTAGTTAAATTTGCTTCTCCATTTTCAAAGTTCTCTACTGCATGATGAGGTCCGTTAGCAAATAATTCAACTGGGTTAGGCGCTCTTTGGGTAAAATCAAAACCAATAAATGAAGTATTATTTTCATAGAAACTTCTTTTTATAGTTGACGAAGCAGATACTGGGAAAAAACCTTTTTCATTACTGGTGTTTTTTATATTCACAGATTCAATACGACCTCCCAGATCTATTTCATAAGAATTATACTTAAACTTTTCTAAAGCAAAAAAACCAAAACTATTAGTTTTAGTTTTTGTAAGATGACTTTCCTCATCACCTTCAGCACCTTGATCTAGGTTTTGATAATGAAACCCAATAATTCCTTCCAAGTTATTTGCAAATAAAGGCTTATGATTTAGTGAGGTTTTGACTTCGTAAGAGTCATTAAAGAATTCGATATTATGTTTGTCAGCAAGTACTCTTTCAGCATGATTATATTCTGAAATTGTTCCTTCAAAATTAAGTTTTTCAAATAAGTCATAATTGATAGCTATTCCTGATTTAAAGTTTATAGAGTTTCTTGTTGGGTTAATTGTAGTTCTATTTTCTACACCTTCGCCACCTGGTAGACTATATTCAGCTTCTAATTTGTCTGCAGAAAAACCAATAAAGTTTGTACCGTTGTTATATGTTAGTCCAAAGCCGCCAGAAAAATTCTGTTTAGCAGAATTACCTTGATTTGCAGAAGTATTCGCTAAATCATAAGAGCCTGAACTTAAAAAACTACCCATAGCTCTAACCGTAAAATCACCAGCTGATTTGTTTCCTTTTAAAGCTGTTTTAAGTTCACCACCTGAGGTGCTGTATCCAAAATTAGTTTGAATATTTTCGTCAATTACTGGTTTATCAACTGAGATTAAAGGATTAATTATATTGACTACTCCAGCAAAAGCGTTGTTTCCATATAATAGCGTAGCAGGACCTTTAATGATTTCTATTTTATCAATTAACATTGGGTCATAACCAACAATGTGATCTTCACCAAACTCAGAAACGTCACTTAATGAACTACTATTTTGTAGAATCCTCACTCTTGAGTTAGACATGCCTCTAATTATTGGACGAGAAGCGTTTCCTAAACTTGAAGAAGACATTCCGGGTAAGTCATTTAACATTCCACCAATTGAATACTGCATTTTCTTCTCTACATCATGTGATTCAAATAATATATTGCCACGGTCACCATCAAAATCACTAGAGGGTTTAATTTTTGAGGTTATAAATACATCAGGTGCTGTAAAGAGATACTCTAAATTTTCAGCGCCAGAATTAGTTGCGACAAACAGAAGTAAGAAAGAGGGTAATATTTTTTTATACATTTTTTCCACTGAGTAAAGTTTATAAATAATAGTTAGTGTTATATTATAACATTTAAAATTCTATAAACAATATAATATTAAAAAAATTAAATTATTATCTTTTAAACTTTTTATTTTAAAATTATTTGTTAGGATTCATTATGTTTTTTCTTGTTTTATTTATTTTTTCTCTAAGTTCATTATCTTTCGCGAATGATACTCGTGATCTTGACGATATAAAGTTATATAATATAGTCAAAGTAGAACAATGTCTTGACCAAGCATATGATACAATTCCTGGTAACGCCAGGAAACTGGAATTTAAAATTGAAGGCGATGATCCAATATATGAATTTGATATAGAATCAACATCAGATGGCTCTACTTATAATGTGGAATGTAATGCAGAGGAAGGGATAATAGTTGAAGTTGAAAAAGAGGTAAAAGCCGATAATAAAATATTTTCTAATGCCGCAAAGATCACTATAGATCAAGCAAGAAAAAGTGTATTGGATATTCATCCTGGTAAAGTAGTAAATGAAGAAAGAGAAATCGGATTTGACGGTTCTTTCACTTATGAATTTGATATTGAAACCGATGTAGGTTACGAAATCAAGGTAGATGTTGATGCTGTTTCAGGAAAAATTGAAGAAGCAAGTTTCGAACTATATGAAATAGGGATAGAGAAAGAATAAATTTTTATATTATTTTAGAAATTTTGACAGCAGTTAATGAACCGATTGTAACTATTTTACCCCAAATTTTATGTAATCTATTAAATTCACCTAGTTTTTGCATCGCCTGCTTTTTGTGATTAATCTCGTCATGCATTAGACCATTAATAAAAACCTTCATTTGATGATGTTCTTTTCTTTTCGATAACATATTTATTTGTTCTTGATAATGAGTTTCAACAAATGATTCAACTGAAAAAATAGTTGCATAAATAAACTTCCGACCAAATAACGAGGGAATAAAACCAGTTAGAAAACCAAAAATTTTCCATAAAAAAATAAGCTTGCTTTTTTTATTTCTAGGAATTATTTGGTTAATTTTTTTTAAATGACCAAGTTCAGTATCTAAATGATCTTTTGCAAATTTAATTATTTCCTGATTTTTTGATACTAACAAAATACCTTTATAAATAAAGATAGCCCCAGTTTCTCCAGCATGATTTGTTCTAAAGTGTGATAGTAAAAATTTCGGAATTGTTAACATTTTGTATAATTTTTTTTTAATATATTAATTTTTTTTAAAACTTGCATGTTTTTTTACTATTTCTTTTGAAATGATTATTGCTTCTGGAGATTTTTTGATTTTCCAAATTTTTTCTTTTGCCTTTTTAGTGCTAACTTTGTTGTCAACAATAGGTCTGCAATAATTGCGTTCTAGTAAGAAATCAAATTCTTTTTCTTCAAGATAATTTATTTTCCAGGGCTCATGGATAAGATGTTTTGGAAGTCTTTTTAATTCTGGCACCCATTTTTTTATAAATACACCATCAGGGTCTTGGTCAAATGATTGTTTTATAACATTGTAGATTCTTAGTGTATTCATTCCCGTTGTACCTGACTGCATTTGTATTTGAGAATAATGTATACCTGGTTCATAGTCTGTAAATTTAAGTGCCAAATATTTTGATGTAATTTTCCAATCTAACCACAATTGATATGATGCGAAAGAGACAATCATCGCCCTCATTCTAAAATTTAGCCATCCCTTATGACTTAAAAATCTCATGCAAGCATCAAGGAATGGAAAACCAGTAGTTCCTTCCTTCCATCTAGAGAAATATCTCTCGTTAAAGTCTTTCTCTCTTAGTCCGTTGTATGATGGATGTAGATTCTCATTCTCAATATTTGGATCATCATATATTTTCTGTATAAAATGACAGTGCCATGCTAATCTTTTCTTGAAAGAATTTAATGATGACTTGTTTATATTATTAAATATTTTAAGTGCTTTGTTTACTGTTTGTACAGTTTTTCTCAATGAAATTGTTCCATAAGCTAGATGTGGACTAAGTCTTGAACAAGAACTTTCTGCTGTGAGTGGACTAGACATCTTTTTAGAATAATTATTATGTCTTTCTTTAATAAATGAATCAAGAATTTCTAACGCGTTATTTTCGCCACCGGCTTGAATCATCCGTGATGGATTTTGAATAACAGGCTTAAAAAATTGGTTTTCATTTTTTATAAAATTACCTTTTAGTTGTTCATTTTTTATAATTTCAGTGGTAAATGAATTCCAATGAGACGACCACA
>JAOOJU010000028.1 GCA_028407765.1 Rickettsiales bacterium | reverse complement strand
AATGTCTTGAATCAATTAATAAAAATATAGTACAGAGATTTTGACGTATTTTTAAAAAATCAAGAATTAACTTATTCCATTCATAAACTTCAATTTTACTTTTTTTAGCATAACCGTAACCAGGAAAATCAACAAATCTAATCCTCTTTGGAACTTCAAAAAAATTTAATGAAGTTGTTCTTCCGGGAGTTTTTGAAGTTCTTGCAATTGGATTAGTTATTATAGAGTTTAGAAGTGAAGATTTGCCTACATTAGATCTTCCCCAAAAACCGATTTCATTAAGGTTTTCATTTGGAAGCGCTTTGATAGATGTTACGGATGATAGAAAAAAACATTCATTTTCAATGGTATTTTGTATCATTGAAATTAACTAAATTTTACTTTTTTTCTGTTTGTTTAATAGAAATGATTGTTGGCCAATTGATAGTATGTTGTTAATTGTCCAATAAATTACCATTCCTGAAGGAAATGTGGCTAATAAAAAAGTAAAAACAAAAGGTAGCATCAAAAAAATTTTAGCTTGAATTGGGTCAGGAGGTGGTGGGTTAATTTTTTGTTGTAAATACATAGTTAGTCCCATTAGTATTGGCCATATACCTATATTTAAAAATGAAGGGGGATCCCATGGAATCATTCCAAAGAAATTAAATATACTCGTTGGATCAGGAGCTGAAAGATCTTTAATCCACCCAAAAAAAGGAGCATGTCTCATTTCTATTGACACAAATAAGACTTTGTATAAAGCAAAAAATATAGGTATTTGAACTAAAATTGGTAAGCATCCAGCCGCTGGATTAATTTTTTTATTTTTATAAAGTGCAAACATTTCCTGATTCATCTTTGTTCTATCATCCTTAAAGCGTTCGCGTATTCTTTGTATCTCTGGTGTTAGTAGACGCATTGAATTCATAGATTTAAAAGATTTATTAGCTAGAGGGAATAGAATTATCCTTAAAATAATTGTGAGAATTATTATTCCAATTCCAAAATTACCAAATAATATACTTAGATAATTAAGAACATAAAATAATGGTTTTGTTAGGAAATAAAACCAGCCGAAATCAATAGATAGATCAAATTTATTGATATTTAGTTTTTTTATGTATGAATCAATGACCTTAACTTCTTTTGCTCCAACAAAAAAAAATGATAATGAAGATACTGTTTTATTAGGTAATATCTCCAAAACATCATCATTAATATAATCTACTTGAATGGCATTTTGTTCTCTTTTTATATTTTTAAATCTTGCCTTAAATCTCTTATTTGTTTCTGGGAAGATTGCAACTTGCCAATAGTGATCTGTAATCCCAATCCAACCGTTAGTTGAGGTTTCAGAAATTGTTCCTTGTTCTTCAAGTTCATCATAGGAAACTTCTTTAAGTGTATCATTAAATACTCCAAGCGGTCCTTCATGTAGAATGAAAAACTTATTTTCTGGTCTGTAATTTCTTCTTTGAATATATGCAAAGTTTGTAAGATTAATTGATTCTGAACTATTATTTTCCACAGTGTCTTTGACTTTAAAAATAAAGTTTTCATCTACTTGAATGATTCTCTGAAATACTACTCCATTGGTATTTTTCCACGAAAGTATTATATCTTCTCCGTTTTCGTAATGTTTTTTATCAGATGACCATAAAGTATTTTTATTTGGTAATTCCATCTTCTTTGATGAAGCCCATCCTAGTCTTATTAGGTAAGGAGAAATAGAATTTTCTTTTGTTAAGATTTTGATATTTTCACTATTGTCCTTGATTGACTTTTTATGATCTTTTAAAACAACATCATCTAAGGTTGCGCCATAGAGGTTTATTGATCCAGTAAGTCTTTTCATATTAAAAGTAACTCTATTTTCTTTTATCTTTATATTATCATTCGCTTTCGTCTGAATCTTACCTTCTATAGATGGTTCTAGATCTTCTTGATTGATGTCTTGGTTGTTTGCAACTTTTTCGGTTTGAACTTGAGGATCGATTTGTTGTTTTGGAAAAAATAAATCAAAAGTTAACAAAACTATAATTGAGAAAACAACTGCAAGAATAAGATTTTTTTGATTTTCCATTGGCTATGATTGAATTTAAAGATATTTATCAAATACTTTTATTTTATTAGCGATAATTATTCAATCAAAATTATTCTATTTTTTTTAATATTTTTAATAAATCTTCTTCTAAGCTTTTAAAATTAGATTCGTTAAATTCCTTTTTTGGTATAACTTCATAGTCAAATTTTTTTGGAACCATAGAACTGTTTTTGATAAAAACAGCCCTAAGTAACCTTTTTATATGATTTCGTTTTACTGCATTACCTTGCTTTTTACTTACAGTTAAACCTAACCTAAAATCATTTATACAACGATTTTCTTTTAGATTTATAATTAAAAATTTACTGTAGATGCTTTTATTATTTTTTCTTATTGATAAAAAATCAGATCTTTTTTTTAGATTTTGAAATCCTGAACCCATTATGCAGAGAGCTTTTTTCTTCCTTTTGAGCGCCTGTTGGACAAAATTTTCCTGCCTGCTATTGTTGACATTCTAGAACGAAATCCATGTCTCCTTTTTCTTTTTATCTCACTTGGTTGAAATGGTCTTTTCATAATTGTTCACATTAAAAATGTTATTAATACATTATTTTTTTTTTTTTTAAAGAATAAAATTATTTTGCAAAAACAGTCCCATCTCTCCTGTAGTCTGCAACTCCAATATAATAATCTTTTTCTTTCTTTATTATAGCTATTCCGCTTGTTAAGGGTATTTCAATAATACTATCTTTTGGACCAATTAATTTTTTTAATTTTTTAGTATCAAAACGTTTTTTTTCTAAAAAAATTTTGTTAGATTTTTTTATAAAGTTTCCTTTTTTAATAGATTCTTCTGGTTTAACATCATTATAAACTACATCTATTATAGTTTTTAAGACATATGCAATAATAGCTGTTCCACCTGGCGAACCAGCGGAAAACATAAAGTCTTTATTTTTGTCTAATAATATAATTGGAGACATTGAACTTAATGGTTTTTTACCACCTTTGACTCTGTTTTTATTTATTTTTCCATTTTCTTCGGATTGAAAAGAAAAATCAGTGAGCTGATTATTCAGAAAAAAACCGTTGACAAATAATCTTGAACCAAATGAGTTTTCTATACTTGAAGTAATAGAAATATTGTTGCCAAATTTATCTAAAACTGAAAAGTGAGTAGTAGAATTAAAATTAGTTTTCGCGTTACTGTAGATTTTTTTTTTATTTTTGAGATAATTATCAAATCTTTTCAATAACTTTTTTTTATCAAGAAGAAAGTCATAATTAATTGTCTCAAATTCAGGGTCTGCCATGTAAAGAGATCTTTCTTCGTATATGAATGCGAGGATATCAAGTACTTTTTTAAACTCTATTTCTTTTTTTAAAAGTTCATGATTCTCGTAAATAAGCAAAGCTTGTGCGATAGCAATTCCACCAGAGGATGGTAAATCAGGTCCACACAAATTAAATTTTTTTAATTCAACACAAATACCATTACTTTTTTTTGATTTATAAGACTTCATATCATTTAAATCAAGATAACCAGGATTTAAATTCGATAGATTTACTTTATTGACAATATCTCTAGCAATCTTTCCTTGATAGAAATCACGGTAGTCATTAGCTATGATTCTAAGAGTATTAGCATAATTTTTATTTTGAATCTTTTTTTTAGGGTTATTTTTTATTTTTATAAAATAATCATTTTCTTGTTTTATGTTCCACAAATATTTTTCTCTTTTAAGAGATTTTATTAATCGATTTGGAGGATAAAAACCATTTTCTGCAAGTATTATTGCTGGCTCGATTAATTTTTTCCAAGGCAAGGTTCCATGGTCGGAGTGGATCTTATGTAGCATATCAACTAGACCTGGCACACCAACGGAGTTTCCTCCTAATACTGCGTCAAAGAAATTCTTGGATTTACCATTATCTTTTTGAAAAACTCTCTCACTAATCTTTTTTGGTGCTTTTTCCCTGCCATCATAGTTCAGGATTTTCTTTTCTTTCTTATCATAATACATTGCAAACCCACCACCTCCAATACCTGATGATTGTGGTTCAACTAAACCCAGAATTAACTGAATAGTCACGGCAGCATCCGCAGCATTTCCTCCTTGACTTAGAATATCTTTTCCAGCATTTGTGGCATATTTATTAGCGGTTACAATAATTTCTGATTCACCTATTTTTCTTTTTTGAGAAAAGTGTTTTTGTGAAGTACTGATTTCTGGTGATAACTTATATTGAAAATTATCTTGTGAGAAAGTTTGTCTGTCACAAGTAATAAAAATAAAAAATAATATATAATATTTAATGTATTTAAACATGTTTAATAATGTAAATTAATTTTATATTATTTAGAAATTATTTATATTTTACTTCTAGGAAAAAATTTGAAATTAAAAAATAGACAGCCAATTAATAATACAATAAAAAATATACCTTTGCTCTGTTTGACGGCGTACACAAAACCAATTGCTGAAATAGTTGATCTATATGCAGATATTATTTTGGTAGGAGATTCATTAGGCACTGTATTATATGGTTTTGATTCAACACGAGAAGTTGACATAAATCTTATGATTAATCATGCAAAAGCTGTTTGTAAAAATACATCCAGAGCAAATGTAATTGTTGATATGCCTTTTGGAACCTATGAAAACTCAAAAATTAAAGCATATAATAATGCAAAAAAAATAATTGATGGGACTGGTGCTTGTGGCGTAAAGTTAGAAGGAGGGGAAAAAATTGCTCCAACGATTAAATATTTAGTTGAAAAAGGAATCAATGTAATGGGGCATTTAGGAATGTTACCTCAGTCTGTAAAAAGTGTCAGAGATTACAGAGTTTATGGGAAGAAAGATTCAGAAGTTAAACGAATGATTAAGGATGTTTTAAGTTTGGAAAAATCAGGGGTTTTTGCTGTTGTGATTGAAGCAACAACGGAGTCTTTGTCTAAAAAAGTTTCTAAAATTGTTAATATTCCAACTATTGGTATAGGAGCTTCAAAAGAATGCTCAGGACAGATTTTAGTGACTGAAGACATATTAGGAATCACAAAGTTCGAAGCTAAATTTGTTAAAAATTATTGTAATTTAAGGAAAGAAATGATTCATGCGTTAGAAAAGTTTAAAATCGAGGTAAAGAAAAAAAAATTTCCATCTAAAAGATTTTGTTATAAATGACGAAAATTATTTCAAAAATAAGCCAGTTCAATAAAAAATTTAAAAACCTGCTAGGTGACATAAACTTCATTCCAACAATGGGAAATCTTCATTTTGGTCATGAGAGCTTAATAAAAAAAGCGATAAGAAAAAAGGGGGTATCTGTTGTTAGTATATTTGTAAACCCCTTACAATTTACGGAAAATCAGGATTTCATTAAGTACCCAAGAACTTTAGACTCTGATCTGCAATCTTTGAAGACTCTGGGTGTAGATTATATTTTTCTGCCCGACCAATCCTTTTTATTGGATGATTTGCATTTTAGTACTGTAGTTAGTGCCGGTAATATTTCCAATTTCTTATGTGGCAAAGATAGGCCTGGACATTTTGATGGCGTTGCTACAATAATTGCGAAATTCTTAAATATTATAAGACCAAAATTTATTTTTCTTGGAGAAAAAGATTTTCAGCAGGTTCTTATTATAAAAAGATTAATCAGAGATCTTAGCTATTCAACAAAAATCGTGACGCACAAAATTGTGAGAGAGAAAGATGGATTAGCGTTTT
Source organism: Rickettsiales bacterium (assembly GCA_028407765.1). Classification (GTDB taxonomy): domain Bacteria; phylum Pseudomonadota; class Alphaproteobacteria; order Methylaequorales; family Methylaequoraceae; genus TMED211. The sequence continues at coordinate 6,359 of JAOOJU010000028.1, read as the reverse complement.
CTTCAAGAAATTCTATAATTTCAATTTCAAACAGAAAAAAAGCAAAACAGATTTATTGCACTTTAGAGTTAATTAAAAGTGAGATAAAAAAAAATAAGTTCACAAACTCTAGAATTAATTTTTATAAAAAGAAGTTATTAAAAATAGGTTTTGAAAAGATCAATTATTTGGTGATTAGAAAAGAAAAAGATCTGTCAATTCTAGGTAAAAATCCCTCAAAATCTAGGGTTCTAATTTCCGCAAACATTGATGGAGTTAGATTGATAGACAACTTAAAATTGGGTAAGTTAATTTTTAAGAAAAATATCTATTATTCCAGTTATTAACTAATTTTTAATGTAAACATGAACTTCTTCTGCTTTTGCTGTTGAGCTGTTAGACGATGTTAGCGATAATCTTTCACTAGGAACACCCATTTCAGTTATTTGTCTTAAAACTAATGCAGCACGATCTCTCGCTTTTGTTGCAAAGCTTGCGACACCTGTTGGACTCACTGCCACAATTTCAAATTTAGCTGAAGGATTTTGATCAAGTGAACTTGAAATAGTTTCAAATAATCCAGCCGAGTAATCTAAGTTTGAATCGTCAAATTTAAGAACGACAAGAGCATTATCGTAATTAATAGGAGCAAACTTTGTAATCGAGGAAGACGTGGATGAGACTGAACCATTAGCTGGAGGTGAGGAAACAGAGTTACCAAATTTTCCTATTTCAACATCAACAGCAAGGTTTTTCATGTATTGTCTTTCATCGTTTAGAATCCCGATCTCTCTGGAGATTCTATTATCAAGCTCTTCCATTAATCTATCATACAAAACCTTAGTTCTCTCAACATCATCCCTTAAGACCTTGAGTTGATTATGATCTTCATCAATAGCACCTGCGATAAAAAAGCTTGAGCTAATTGCTTTTTTTAAATGACTGATTAGAGCAAAATCTGCAGTTACCCTATTATTAACAATCTGAAGATTATTAACATTATTCTGTATATCTTCCAGTGCTCTTTGCGCATCATTCCATTGACCAACTAAAATTGGGTTCCCTGGAGTTGTTCCAATTTGAAGTCTAGATCTGATGGCACTTGATAAGCCTTGATAAACAGTAGTTTGTTCATCAACTAAATCTTTAAACCTAAGATAATCATTATTATGAGCAGAAATGGCTGTCTGAATACTTGCTAAATCTGATCTAAATTGATTAATCTTTCCGCCTACAAAAGTTCCAGTTGGTCCAGTATCAGGTTGAACGTATTGCGGAGGTGGTGCATATTGCGATGGAGGAATTTGTGCTGTTGGGCCATCAAATATTGGTTCTTGATCTGCAATTTGAGTATCTTCAATAGAAGGAGGAGTTACAACTTCCTCATCAGATAGAGAAGGAAAAATGTACTCTTGAACATTTGAACAAGAACTAAATATGAAAGCCGTAAATATTAGTGAAAAATTTTTTAATTTCATGGCAAAAAAATATATAATGTAAGTTACTATTGTTATATGACAACATATATCCTAAAGTTGCCTTAAAATAAACCAAAAAAATTTATTGTCTACCCATTATAGTTTTTTTATGGTGTTATTTTTGCGCATTAACTCTTATTTTTGAGAGTGTTTTGTGCTTAATTGCGCCCGTGGCTCAACTGGATAGAGCATCTGACTACGGATCAGAAGGTTGGGAGTTCGAATCTTCCCGGGCGCGCCAAATAGTTTTTTTTCATAAAATATAAAATCTTTTATACCACCTGTTGACAATAATCAGGTTTAAATTACTATATATAGTACCAAGTTTTAACCTTAACAAAATGTAAAAAGAAGATGAGCGATAGTCAAACAGCCGAAGTTATAGATGTCCAAATTGATAGAGTGGAGCATGAACAAGCTTTCCTACCCAATAAGAAGACATTAGATGATATAGAACCAGACTACAGTAGAGACGTTTTCTTAAGTGATTTTGGAAAAGCAACTCTAGTTGATAGATATTTACTCCCTGGTGAAAAATTTCAAGATATGTTTGTAAGAGTAGCTAAACAATATGCTGATGACTATGAGCACGGCCAGAGAATTTATGATTATATCTCAAAACTCTGGTTTATGCCGGCTACCCCAGTTTTATCAAATGGTGGAGCAAAGAGAGGATTGCCAATTTCATGTTTTTTAAATTCTGTGCAAGACAGTTTGGACGGTATTCTTTCTAAATGGGGAGAAAATGTATGGTTGGCTTCAAATGGGGGTGGAATAGGAACATACTGGGGAGATGTTAGATCAATTGGAGAAAAAGTTAAGGGAAATGGTCAGACATCTGGAATAATTCCTTTTGTAAGGGTAATGGATTCCTTGACTTTGGCTATATCCCAAGGTGCTCTCAGAAGAGGTTCAGCAGCTTGTTATTTAGATGTACATCATCCAGAAATAGAAGAGTTTCTTGAAATTAGAAAACCCTCTGGTGATTTTAATAGAAAAAGTCTCAACTTACATCATGGTATAAATATTACTGACGAGTTCATGGAGTGTGTAAAAAAAAATCATGAGTTTTCACTAAGAAGTCCAAAGAATAACGAAGTTTTAAAAAAGGTTAATGCCAGAGAGTTATGGCAAAAGATACTTGAAACAAGGATGGCAACTGGTGAACCATACCTAGTTTTTGTTGATACAGTTAACAGGTCAATGTCAAAACATCAAAAGGAAAGTGGGCTTAAAGTTACTACATCAAACCTTTGTAGTGAAATAATGTTGCATACAGGTATAGATCACAAGGGAAAAGAAAGAACGGCAGTTTGTTGTCTTTCTTCAGTGAACCTTGAGAAATGGAATGAATGGGAATCAGAAACAAAATTCATTGAGGATATAATGAGATTTCTGGATAATGTTTTACAAGATTTTATTGATAGGGCGCCAGATGCAATGAAAAATGCGGTATATTCTGCAATAAGAGAGAGATCAGTTGGTCTAGGTGCAATGGGATTTCATTCTTTTCTTCAAAAAAAAGGAATCCCTTTTGAAAGCTCCTTGGCAAAAAGCTGGAATATGAAATTTTTTAAACACATAAGAAAAGAAGCTGATAAAGCATCATTAATTCTCTCTATTGAGAAAGGAGCATGTCCTGATGCTCAAGAAAAGGGCGTTAAAGCAAGATTTAGCCATAAATTGGCAATTGCTCCTACTGCTTCGATAAGTATTATTTGCGGTGGAACAAGCGCATGCATAGAGCCAATTCCTGCAAATGTTTACACTCATAAAACTTTATCTGGTTCTTTTACAGTAAAAAATAAATATCTAGAAAAGGTTTTAGATAAAAAAAACATTAATACAGAGAAGATATGGCAATCTATTCTAGAAAATGAAGGGTCAGTTTCACACCTTGATCAATTAAGTAACGCAGAAAAAGAATGTTTTAAAACAGCTTTTGAAATTGATCAACGCTGGATCATAGAGTTTGCAGCTGATAGAACACCTTTCATTTGCCAAGGGCAATCAATCAATCTTTTTCTTTCATCTGATATAGATAAATGGGATTTAATGATGTTACATTGGAAAGCCTGGGAAACAGGGGTTAAAAGCTTGTATTATTGCAGGTCAAAATCAATACAAAGAGCAAGTTATGCTGGTGTTGAGGCCGACAATACTAAGGCTTGGCCAGAAAAGTCACTGAGTAAGAATGAAGAAAAAGTTGATTATGACGAGTGCTTATCATGTCAGTAGATAAAATTAAAATGCAAGATATTGAAAAATATAATAAGGTTGGTCTCTTGACTCCTTCGCATTCATATAAACCATTCAGATATCCCTGGGCATATGATTTCTGGAAAAGGCAGCAACAAGTACATTGGATGCCTGAGGAAGTTCCTCTTGGAGAAGATTGTAAAGATTGGGTCACAAAATTAAACGACGGAGAAAGAAACTTACTTACTCAAATCTTTAGGTTTTTCACACAATCTGATGTTGAAGTTAATGATAATTATATGGAAAATTATTCACAGGTTTTTAAACCTACAGAAATAAAAATGATGATGGCTGCGTTCTCAAATATTGAAACTGTTCATATTGCGGCGTATGCCCTGTTATTAGAAACAATAGGTATGCCAGATACAGAGTTTTCTGCTTTCTTAAAGTATAAAGAGATGTCAGACAAGCATGACTACATGCAAAACTTTAATGTTAATTCTGATATAGAGGTGGCTAAAACCCTAGCAATGTTCGGGGGATTTACTGAAGGCCTTCAATTGTTTGCAAGTTTTGCGATGTTATTGAATTTCCCTAGATTTAATAAAATGAGAGGAATGGGACAAATAATTACATGGTCCGTAAGAGACGAGTCTTTGCATTGTGAAGGTATGGTAAAGTTATTTCACGAATTTTGTAAAGAAACAAAATGTCTGACACGAGCAGTAAAAAATGATATAAGAAACTGTTGTGAGACTGTTGTTTCACTTGAAGATAACTTTATTAATTTAGCATTTGAAATGGGCTCTGTTCAGGGAATGACGCCAGAAGATATAAAAAAATACATTAGATATATAGCTGATTGGAGACTAAAACAATTAAAGTTGGATCCTATATATGGCGTTAAAGAACACCCACTTCCTTGGTTAACTGAAATACTAAATGGCGTTGAACATGCAAACTTTTTTGAGGCAAGAGCAACAGAGTATTCAAAAGTGGCAACTAAAGGATCATGGGAGGGTGATAAAGGTGTTTGGGATCATTTTGATAAGAAAATACACTTAGTAAAATAAGCCTTAAGTATTTTTTTCGACATAAATTGATTGAGAAGGAAAAGCAAAAGCGGCTTTGTTTTCTTCGACAATTTCTTTAATATTTGTGGCCAGTAGGTCTTTAGCAGTTAACCAATCATTGTAATCATTCGTTTTTATATAACAACGCACCATTATATCTATTGAACTAGCTGAAAATTGATCAATCTTAACAATTACTGGAGTTTCTTTTGAAACTGAAAAAATACTTTTGGATTTTACAAATTTTAAAATTTGATCTTTAACATTCTTAAGTTGTTTGGAAGTACTTGAGTATTCAAGCCCAATGATCCAATTAATTCTTCGGTTGGTGATTTCTGAGATATTAGTAACACCATTCTCTGCAAACTGAAAGTTGGGTATAGTGCATAGAGATTTATCAAATCTTCTTATAGACGTTGATCGAAAACCTATTTTTTCAACTGAGCCTTCGATAATATTTTCAACCAAAATAACGTCGCCTACTTTAAACCTTTTTTCAATTAATACTAGAATACCAGAAATTAGATTTTTAAATAAATCTTGAGCACCTAGTGCAACTGCAACTCCAAACAAACCTAAGCCGGCAATAATTGGTCCAATTTTTATACCCCAAAGCTCTAAAACACCTGCAAAACCAATCACTATAATAAAAATTTTAGAAGCACTAATCATCCAATTTAATAAGTCTTTAGAAAGTAAGTCTTCAATTTTTTTGATAAGAAAAGAAATTGGTTCTATAATCTGGTGTATTAGCCAAAAAATTAAAACTGTAACGAAAGATTTATTAATATTTTCTACGAATACAGCACTTTCACCTTGAAACTCAAAAATTGAGCTAGCTAAAAAAAAACCAATAACGACTGGAAAAAACTTTGCCGGTCCTGTTATAGCTTTTACCAACTTATTATCGAATTTATTAGTTGGTTTGGAAACATATAGCTCTATTTTTTTTAATATCAGTTTAGATAATACACCTCTCAAAAATAAGAAAAAGAAAAAGACAATTCCTGCAAGACCTATACGATTAAAACTTATATTCCCAATTCCATTTAACCAAACATTTCTTACCAGTTGTGTAAAATCATTAATCAAATCCATTTTTTTACTAGATATTATTTATAAAGTTTAATAATTTTTACTATTATTGATTTACTTTTTCAAAAAATTAAGACAATTATCCAAATTAAAACCTTGCCTAAGTAATTTATTTAAAGTTCTATTATGTACCATACTATTATTTTGATCATAACTAGTGTCAAAAATGCCTAATTTCTTCTTTTTACAATAAGTTTCTATTAACTGAATTTCAAAATCAAGATTATTTTTTAAATTATCGATTTCAGAATAAATTAAATCTTTCTCATATTGGTCCTTTATTAAGTAGAGAGTTATTTTTTTAAATGAGTTTCCCTTAGCAACCAAAGATTGAATTCGAGCTTTTATATTTCTCTTATCATTTATAATATTAAGTTTGATAAATTTTTTTAATATTAACTCTACTAATTCGTTCGATTCTTCATACTGCTTATCAGAAATTTTCTTTTGCACCAGATCTCTTTTAATTTTTCTTTGAAGTATCATTTTGAATTTATTAAGGGTTACACTATATTTGGATAAATAGAAAACAGAA
>JAOOJU010000027.1 GCA_028407765.1 Rickettsiales bacterium | reverse complement strand
ATAGTAAATGGGTCAAGAGCAATATCACAAATCACGCCAAGATCTGGGAATTCTTTTCTTAAAAACTTAAGACATTTACAGACAAGATTTTCTGGATTGAGTGCTTCCTGAGCCTCCGAAGATTTTAATGATTTTTCAACAATTGGAAAAATTGCAACACTATTAATTCCTAGTTTTAATAAACTTTCTATCTCTTTTCCAAGTTCTTTAAGATAGAATCTTCTAATTCCAGGCATTTTACTTACTTTGCTAGCAATCGAAGTACTATCTTTTACAAAGATTGGTTGAACCAGATTCGCAACATCCATACGGGTCTCAGAAGTTATGTTTCTTATCCAAGAGGAACTTCTTAACCTTCTTCCTCTTGATTTTGGAAATGTTGACGAGACATATTTATTTCTCATAAATATACTATGTTTGAGACAGCGCTTGATCTATATCATTTATTATATCATCTATATGCTCTATTCCAATTGATAACCTGATATATCCTGGAGTAACCCCAGATGCTAACTTTTCATCTTCAGAGAGTTGAGAGTGAGTAGTAGATGAAGGATGAATAGCTAAAGAACGTGCATCACCAATATTTGCAACATGATAAAGAAGTTTTAAATTATTAATAAAACTTTTACCTGCTTCTTCTCCATTTTTTAATTCAAATCCTAAAAGTGAACCATGTTTATTTTTAAGATATTTTTTTGCTCTTTCTAAGTATTTTCCTTCCATAAGAGAAGGATATATAGTTTTGGAGACTTTGGGATGTGATGAAAGAAATCTTGCTACTTTTTCTGCATTTTCACAATGTCTTTCCATTCTCAAAGGCAGTGTTTCTAGACCTTGTAAAAAAGTAAACGAGTTGAAAGGACTCATCGCAGCTCCAAGATCTCGAAGTAATGTTACTCTTGCCTTTAAAATATAGGCAATTGGCCCAAGTGGTTTTGCAGCCTGTGTCCAAATAGCACCATGATAGCTTGGATCAGGTTCATTAAGCATCGGAAATCTTTTTCCTGCTTTTTCCCAATCAAAATTTCCACTGTCTACGATCATTCCTCCAATTGATAAACCGTGACCACCTATATATTTAGTGGTTGAGTAAACTACAATAGATGCTCCATGCTCTATAGGATTACATATTAATGGGGCAGCCGTATTATCCATTATCAATGGAATATTATTTTCTATTCCAATTTTAGATATTTCAGAAATAGGGAAAACTTCTAGTTTTGGATTTGGAAGAGTTTCTGCATAGATGCATCTAGTTTTATCATCAATTGCATTTCTATAATCTTCAGGATTAGACGGATTCACAAAACGGCACTCAATCCCCATTTCTTTCATTGTGTTAGAAAATAAATTCCATGTTCCTCCATATAAGTCTGTTGAGCTAATAAAATTATCTCCAGAGTGACAAATATTTTGAATAGCCATAGTTGATGCTGCTTGTCCAGAACTTGTTGCAAGAGCGGCTACGCCGTTATCGAGTTTACTAATTCTTTCTTCTAACACTGCAGTCGTCGGATTCATTATTCTTGTGTATATATTGCCAAGTTCTTGTAATCCAAAAAGTTTTGAAGCATGTTCTGTACTATCAAATTGATAAGAAGTTGTTTGATATATTGGAACCGCAACTGAATTTGTGGATTCGTCGCCCCTATGACCTGAATGAAGAACTATAGTTTCTGGTTTCATTTGTTTATCCTCCCTATTATGGTAATAATTAATTTATTACGATTTTAGACTGTGAAAAAAATAATTACAAATATTAAAAATATTAGAAAATTAACGGACTTATCATTATTAAATGATAATCACAAAAAACTCCCAAAGGGGTTTGTTAATTACAAGAATAAAATCTTAAAGAATCTCTCAAGTAATGATTATCTTGGTTTATCAAGAGACGAAAAGTTAATCAAAGAATCAATTATCTGGACAAAGAATTACGGGACAAGCCTGTCTTCATCTAGATTAGTCTCTGGAAATCTTGATAGAATTAGTGAAATTGAAAAGAAAATAAGCAAATTTAAAATGAAAAATCAAAGTTTAATTATGGGTAGTGGTTTTCAGTGCAACTCAACAGTAATACCAGCAATTTTAGAAAATACACTAGGAAAAAGAAAAAAATCAATTATTTTTAGTGATAAATTGAATCACTCAAGTATCTACCATGGTTGTCTGTTATCGAATCAGTTAACTAGAAGATATGAACATCTTGATTATAATCACCTAGAAAGTTTATTAAAAAGTAATAAAAATTTTAGCACTAAAATGATTATATCTGAAACGGTTTTTAGTATGGATGGTGATATTGCCAATATAGATTATTTAAGATTTCTCGCAGAAAAATATAATTGTTTGTTATATTTTGATGAAGCACATGCATCAGGAATTTTTGGGAAAAATGGTTATGGTTTAACTCCTAAAGTATCTTTTAAAAATTTCGAAAATGAAATTGTTGTAGGCACATTTAGTAAAGCTTTTGGCTCTTACGGTTCATATGTGTCTTGCTCAAAAACAATAAAAGATAGGATTATTAATCTTTGTTCAGGATTAATATATTCTACATCTTTGCCCCCCTCAATTCTTGGTTCTATCAATGCTGCGGTAGATAAAGTGCCTAAACTTGATAACCTTCGCCAGAAATTATTGAGTAATTCTAAAAAGTTTAGGGATATATTAATCAAAAATGGTTTCAAGGGTACAAATTCTGCTAGCCAGATTATACCGATTATATTTTCCGAGGACAAAAAATGTAGGTCTATTGCTGAAGAATTTAAAAATAACGGCTTTTATATCTCTCCTATTTCCCCCCCGACAGTACCAAAAGGAAAAAGTAGGTTGAGAGTATCACTCACAAAGTTTGTAACAAAAAAAGATATAAATATATTCTTAGATATTTTATTAAATCTTTCAAAGAAATATGGATAAGATAAATATACATTTTATTCATGGTTGGGCTTTTGATCATTCTTTTTGGATTCCCGTACATAATGAAATGAAAAAAAAGAGTGACATATTTAATTATTATTTCTACGACCAAGGTTTTTTTGGGCCAAAAATAGTTCCTAGTTTCAATAGTTGTCAAAGTAGAAATATCTTCATAGTTCATTCATATGGTTTTAATTGGCTTGTAAAAAAAAACTTAAAAATGGACTTAATAATAAATTTTTTTGGCTCTCCTTTATTCCTCAATCAAGAAAAAAAATATAATCCTCAAAAGAGAGCTTTACAAACCATGATTTCAGAGTTTCAAATAAATCCCAAATACGTCTTAGAAAAATTTTATATTAATTGTGGTTTAAAAAAGTTTTTTGATATTAACGAATTTAATTCATACAGATTAATTTATGCTCTGAAAAAACTTTATGTTGAAAATTTAATATTTCAGACGAAAAGACTTGAAAATAAAATTTATTCCATTTTTAGTAAAAATGATAAAATATTAATGTATAGAAAGTTTGATGATTATTTCCCAAATCCAGAACATAGACATTTAAAAGTATTAGATTATTCCTCACATGCAATGCCATTTTTAAAACCTCTTTATTGTTGTGAAATTATTGAAAACTTCATTAAATACTTTTTAAAAAATGATTATGATGAAAAATAAAATTAAAAGATCTTTTGACCACGGTTCAAGGCATTATGATAAACACAATGAAATTCAAAATCTTGCAGGCAAGGAGCTAATCGATTTTTTTTTTATGAACCTAACAAAAGAACAGATAGATATTTATAATAAAAAAAAACTAACTATTCTTGATCTAGGTTGCGGAACTGGTGAGTTTTCCATGAGGATAATTAAAAATTTTAAGGTAGAGTCTATCGAATTGATGGATCTATCATCTGAAATGATTAAGGTTTCAAAGTCTAAAATTAAAAATACTAGTTCTAAATTTTTTACTAAAGATTTCGATGCTTACAACGGTTACGAAAAATTTGATATGATTGTATCTAATATGTCACTTCATTGGTCTTTAGACATTAATAAGTTATGTAGATCTATAGCCTCAGCTTTAAAACCTAGTTCAATATTTCTTTTTTCAGTTCCGAACAACCAAAGTTTTATGAATTTAAAAAATGTTTTTTCTTTATATGGACGAGATTTTTCTCTAAACGATCTTCCGTCACGAGATATTCTTTCGGATTTTAAAAGTAATGATTCTTTTAGTTTTGAAACTCAAAGTATACGTTTGTTAAAAAAGTTTAAAAATCCATTATATTTTTTTTACGATTTAAAAAAAATTGGAGCCAACGCACCTACTAAAATAAAACAAAGAAATCTTTTTTTTCTCAAGAAATTAAAAAATTTTAGTTTAGAAGCAGATTATAATATTTCATGCTATATGATAAAAAAAATAAAAAAGAATGGATAAGAATAAGGGTTTTTTTATTTCAGGAACAGACACTAATGTTGGAAAGACGATTGTTTCAGCAGCTATGGTAAATAAGTTAGATGCATGCTACTGGAAACCAATACAATGTGGTTTTGATGAATCTGGTTTTTCAGACTCTGACAAAGTACATAATCTTCTAAGTTTAAAAAAAAATAGAATTTTCTCTGAAAAATTTTTTTTTAAGCAGCCTATTTCTCCAAACTTAGCAGCTGAAAAAAATAATGTTGTTGTCTCTTTAGATTCTTTTAAATGTAATCTATCTAAAATCAAGAAACCATTGATTGTAGAAGGAGCTGGAGGTGTGCTAGTTCCAATTAACAATCAGCATTTTGTTGCAGATATCATAAGGTTGATAGGTCTTCCTTTAGTTCTGGTTGCCAGAACATCTTTAGGAACAATTAATCATACTCTTTTAACAATTGAATCTCTTGCTAGGAGAAAACAAAAAGTCTATGGAATTATTTTTGTAGGAAAAAAAAATGATAGAGTTTTAAATACAATTCATGATTTTTCAAAAAAAATTGATAAACAAATTAAGATTCTTGGAAGAATTCCTATATATAACATTATTAATTTAAGTAATATTAAAAAAGCATCTAGACTAATTAAAATTTAAAATGAAAAAAAAAGAAATTTTAGAATGTGATAATAGATATATTTGGCATCCTTTTACGCAATCAAAGACAGCAGAAAAACCAATGATAATTAATTCTGCAAGCGATGACAAATTAATAGATATTGATGGAAATGAATTTATTGATCTTATATCTTCTTGGTGGGTAAATATTCATGGGCATGGAAACAAGGAAATTATTGACAGCGTTAGTATTCAGGCAAAAAAACTGGATCAGGTTGTTTTTGCAGATTTAACTCATGAGCCAGCTGTAAAATTAGCAAAAGATCTAAATGATATTTTACCAGATGAATTAACACGAGTTTTTTACTCAGATAATGGTTCCACGTCTGTTGAAATTGCTTTAAAAGTCGCTTATCAATTTTGGAAAAATAAAAACGAAACAAAAAGAAAATTTGTTGCCTTTGAAGGTGGTTATCATGGAGATACTTTAGGGGCAATGTCATTAGGTTTTTCTTCTGGTTTTTATGAACCATTCAAAGATCTGGTGTTTAAATCATTATTTTTTCCGTTTCCAGAAGACTGGAAAGGAAATAATATTATCAATGAAGAGGAAGAAAGATCATTATCCAGAATAGATGATATCATAAACAAAAATGGGAATGAATTAGCAGCAGTTATAATTGAACCTTTGGTTCAGGGAGCTTCTGGAATGAAAATATGTAGACCTAGCTTTTTAAATAAGGTTGTGGAGAAATTTCAATCAAAGGACATTTTAGTAATTTTTGATGAAGTTATGACTGGATTCGGAAGAACTGGAAAAATGTTTGCGTTAGACTATCTGGATGTTTGTCCAGACATAATTTGTTTGGCAAAATCAATTACTTCGGGCTACTTGCCACTCGCGGCGACAATTTTTAAAGAAAAAATTCATCAAGAATTTGTTGATCTAGAATTAAACAAAGCTTTCTTACATGGTCATTCTTTCACTGCAAACCCAATAGCATGTAGTGCGGCAATAGAATCTCTAAAAATCTTTAAAAAAGAAAACACCCTAAGTCTTGTAAAAAAAATAGAAAAAATTCACAAAGATGGGCTCGAAGTTTTATCAAAGAATCAATACGTATCAAAATCAAGGTATTTGGGGGGTATTGCTGCATTTGATATTGTAGGTTTTGATAAGGGATATGGTGCAAAAATTGGAGAAAAAATAAAAAAGAATTTTTTAAAGAAAGGTTATATAATTAGACCATTGGGAGAAACTATTTATTTAATGCCACCATTTTGCATTGAAGAAAAAACCTTAAAAAAGGTATATTTAGATCTAGATGATGAACTAAATAAAATTAAAATTTAGTAATTATCAAATTTGAATTATTATTGAGTAAGATTTATGGAATTAGATCAAAAAATTGAAAACTTAGTTCAGCCAATATCAGATTTTTTTACTGATATTATATTCGTTAGTATTTCTTTTCAGAATAATTCATTACCTCTTGTCGTCATTTGGCTTGTTTTTGCGAGTTTATTTTTTACTTTTTATTTCAGGTTTATTAATATTCGAGCTTTTAAAAGAGCATTCCTAGTGGCAATTGGAAGATATGATAAACCAAATTCACCTGGAGAAATAACACATTTTCAGGCATTTACAGCTGCAATGTCTGGTACAATTGGCTTGGGAAATATTGCTGGTGTTGCTGTGGCTATTTCGATCGGCGGTCCAGGAGCTATGCTGTGGATGATTATCATGGCATTTTTTGGAATGACTTTAAAGTTTGTTGAAGTTAGCCTGGGTCACAAGTATAGAAAAATTTATTCTGACGGCACAGTATCTGGCGGAGCAATCAGGTATTTGTCCAGTGGCTTGAAAGATCATGGTTTTCCTAAATTAGGAAAAATACTTGCTTTTATTTTTGCAATTTGTTGCATAGGCGGTTCTTTTGGAGGAGGTAATATGTTTCAAGCTAATCAAGCATTTGAGCAAATTGTTATTGCGTCTGGAGGGGAAAATAGTCCTTTTAATGAGAAAGGTTGGCTTGGGGGAATTATATTCGCAATAATAGTTGGTTCAATAATTATTGGTGGAATTAAATCAATTGGGAAGGTTACTGAAAAACTAGTTCCAATCATGGGGGGCTTTTACTGTTTAGCTTGCATTTATATAATTTTTACTAACTACAGTCTTATTCCTGGTACTTTTCATGTTATTTTTATAAATGCTTTTAGCACTGAAGCAACTTTTGGTGGTGTTGTTGGTGTTATGATTGCAGGAATTAAAAGAGCAGTTTTTTCGAATGAATCTGGTATAGGCTCTGCACCAATTGCATATGCTCCAGCAAAAAGTGATAGTCATTTAAATACAGGTTTCATGTCTCTACTTGCTCCTTTTGTTGATACTATAATTATTTGTTCAATGACGGCGTTGGTAATAATTATAACTGGGTCTTATCTTGATTCAAATAATATTGAAGGAGTAGAACTTACATCACGAGCATTTGAATCGGTTTTTTCATGGTTCCCATTATTACTCGCTTTTGCAATTACATTATTTGCGATATCAACATTAATCACATGGTCCTATTATGGTTTAAGATGCTGGACTTATCTTTTTGGGCAAAATAAATTAAGTGTCTATAGTTTTAAAATTATCTTTTTAATGTTTACAGTAATTGGAACTTCAATGAATTTAAATAGTGTGATCAATTTTTCTGATGCTATGATTTTTGCTATGTCTATTCCCAATATAATAGGGTTATATTTTTTGGCACCAAGTTTAATTAAAGATTTAAAAAACTATAATTTTTAAGATGGAAATTACTGAAAAAATAATAATAGCAAGTGATCATGCTGGCTACGATTTAAAAAAAAAGATAATTAATCATGATTTTAAAGATAATATTTATTTTGAGGATTTAGGTGCATTTAATGACGAATCGGTTGACTACCCTGATTATGCACATAATTTAGGTAAAAAGATTAATTTAAATTATTGTAAAAAAGGTATATTAATATGTGGAACAGGAATTGGGATGTCGATGGTTGCTAATAGATATGAAAATGTTAGAGCGGCATTGTGTTTGAATGAAAAAATGGCTAAACTTTCCAGAGAACATAATAATGCTAATGTAATTGTTTTAGGTTCAAGGTTGATTTCTTTTGAACAAGCTATTAAATGTTTAAATAGTTTCTTTTCAAATGAGTTCGAAAAAGGAAGACATGAATTGAGAATAAAAAAATTTAATAACTAAAACGACAATAGGAGAATGAATGACACAGCAAGTTTTTTTTGAAAGTAGTCTTACACAAACAGATCCATCTATATTAGATGCTGTAAAGAACGAATTTCATAGACAAAATGATCAAATAGAATTAATCGCTTCTGAAAATATTGTTTCAAAAGCTGTATTAGAAGCGCAAGGAACAATTCTAACAAACAAGTATGCAGAAGGTTATTCTGGAAAAAGATATTATGGTGGTTGTGAGCATGTAGATGTTGTAGAAGATATATGTATCGATAGGGTAAAGAAATTATTCGGTGCTGGATATGCAAATGTGCAAGTTCATTCTGGTTCACAAGCCAACCAAGCAGTATTTTTAGCCCTACTAAAGCCTGGGGATACAATTATGGGAATGTCTTTGGCAGCAGGTGGACATTTGACTCATGGTGCCCCTCCAAATGAATCCGGTAAATGGTTCAATGCCATTCAATACGGTGTCAGAAAAGACGATGCTTTAATAGACTTTGATGAGGTAGAAAGCCTAGCCAAAGAACATAAACCAAAGCTTCTTATTGCTGGTGGTTCATCTTATCCCAGAATAATAGACTTTAAAAAGTTTAGAGATATAGCTGATACTGTTGGTGCACTTTTATTGGTGGACATGGCACATTTTGCTGGTCTTGTTGCTACAAATCAATACCCTAATCCTCTTGATTATGCTGATGTTGTAACTACAACAACTCATAAAACACTTAGAGGACCTAGGGGTGGTTTAGTCATGACGAATAACGAGGATTTTGCAAAAAAAATTAATTCTGCTGTCTTTCCTGGTCTTCAAGGAGGTCCTCTGATGCATGTTATTTGTGCAAAGGCTGTCGCTTTTGGTGAGGCATTAAAACCTGATTTTAAAGTTTATATTCAAAATGTAATAAAAAATGCGCAAATATTATCCGATGTAATGATAAAAAGAGGACTAGATGTTGTATCTGGTGGAACTGATACCCATTTGACACTAGTTGATCTGAGGCCAAAAAATCTCACGGGTAAGGCAGCAGAAAGATCACTAGAAAATGCTGGAATTACGTGTAATAAAAATGGTGTTCCTTTTGACCCTCAAAGTCCTTTTGTAACATCTGGTATTAGACTGGGAACTCCAGCTGGTACTAGCAGAGGCTTTGGTCAAAAGGAGTTTGAATTAATAGGAAACTTTATTGGGGATGTTCTTGATGGGCTTTCAAAAAACCCAGAGGATAATTCTAAAATTGAAAGTGAAATTAAGATGCAAGTCAAGTCTTTATGTGATAAGTTTCCAATTTATACGTCAGTTATTTCATAGGTATGTAATATTATGCGTTGCCCTTTTTGTGGTCACGGTGAAACTCAAGTTAAAGACTCCAGACCGGCTGATGAAAATTCATCCATCAAAAGAAGGAGACAGTGTCCTGGTTGTGGAGCCAGATGGACAACTTTTGAAAGAGTTCAATTAAGAGAGTTAGTGATTATTAAAAAGAGCGGCAATAGAGATATATTTGATAGAGAAAAATTAGTTAGATCTATTAGTATTTCTTGTAGAAAAAGACCTGTTAAACCAGATAAGATCGAACTTGTTGCAAATAGTATACAAAGGCGATTAGAGAGTTCTGGCGAACTAGAGATTCCTTCGAAAGTTGTTGGGGAACTTGTAATGGATGCACTTAAAGAGCTAGATAGAGTAGCTTATTTAAGATTTGCATCGGTTTATAAAGATTTTCAAGAGACCGATGATTTTAGAAAATTTATTGATAAGAATTTAAATTTGCAAAATAATTAATTTTGTGACGTTTGAAGAGAAATACATGAAAATTGCCATTAAATTGGCTGAAAAAGGAATTGCAAATAGTTTTCCTAATCCTTCAGTTGGGAGTGTAATAGTAGAATGTGATAAAAAATTATATAAAAATGACAAAATAGTGGGTTTTGGGTACACAGAAAAAGGGGGGAGACCTCATGCTGAGGCGATAGCAATTGATAGAGTAAAATTTAACGAAAACAAAAGATACATATGTTTTTCTTCATTAGAACCTTGTTGCCATGATGGAAGAGATCAATCATGTGTTGATAAAATATTAAAAAACCCTATTAATGAGGTTGTTTTTGCTCTTAGGGACCCCGACGAGAGGGTTATGGGAAAAGGCATGAAAAAGTTAAAAAAAAATGGAATAAAAGTAAGGAATGGCGTTCTAAAGAATGAGGCTCTTAAATTATACAAAGGATATATTATGAACAAATTAAACCTTAGACCCTTTGTAACCCTAAAAATAGCTACTTCTTTAGATGGAAAAATTGCATATCCAAATAATAAAATTAAGTGGATAACAAATTCTACTTCAAGAAAATTAGTTCATCATCTTAGATCAGAATCAGACGCTGTTTTGATTGGTGGTAGTACCTTGAAGATAGATAATCCCTCATTGGATTGCAGAATTATGGGCTTAGAAGGAACATCTCCATTAAGAGTGATAATCTCCAGAAAATTAGATTTTCCAAAAAATTTGAATATTTTCAAATCAGAAAAAATTAAAACTATTATTTTTACCACGGATGACATTAAATCTAATATTTTGAAAACTAAAAAAAAGTATATTTCAATTTTTCAAATAAAATTCAAGGAATTCAAATTAAAACTCATCTTAAAAAAATTAGCTCATATGGGAGTTTCAAATTTACTTGTTGAGGGGGGGGGCTATAATATTTAGTTTATTTTTAAAAGAAGGGTTGGTGGATAAATTAATGATATTTAGATCAAATTTTTTTATAGGAAAAGACGGAGGGGACTCCATTAATGATAAAAACAATTTACTAATAAATAAAAAATATAATTTTGAGCTGTTAGATTTATTCCCATTAAATGATAATCATGTAGAAATATATGAAAATAGAATTACAGGTAATTTTTTAAGAAAAAAATCCAGGGCTTTATAATGTTTACCGGAATAATTAGTAATATTGGTACAATTAAAAAAATTGATTTAAAGGAAAAAAATCTGATTGAAATTAATACCGATTTTACTAATGAAATTAAGATTGGAGAATCAATTGCCTGTTCAGGAATTTGTTTGACTGTATTTAAGAAAAATAAAAATTCTTTTTTTATTAATGTCTCGGAGGAAACTATAAAAAGAACGAATATTTCTAACCTTGTTGTTGGAGATAAAATTAATTTGGAAAGATCAATACAGGTTGGTGACGATTTAAGTGGACATATGGTTTTTGGTCATGTTGACGGAGTTTCTGAAGTTACTAAGATTGATACAAAAAGTGATTCCAGAATCTTAACGATAAAAATTAAAAAAAAGATATCAAAATTCTTAATTTCTAAATGTTCTATTACATTAGATGGAATATCATTAACAGTTAATAATGTTAGTGATAATTTAATAACAATAAATATAATTCCACATACCTGGAACAATACTTCCTTAAATAAATTAAAAATTGGTGACCTTTTAAATACAGAGATAGATATGTTGGCAAGATATGTATTTAAAGCTATTGAAAATTTAAAAAAATGAAATCTTTTTTTTCGCCAATAGAAGATATACTTGAAGATTTAGCAAAAGGTAAGATGGTTGTCATTGTTGATGATGAAAATAGAGAAAATGAAGGCGATTTGATTTTTGCAGCTGAATCTGTGACACCTGAAAAAATAAACTTTATGGCAAAATATGCTAGAGGTCTAATATGCCTTGCTTTAAATAAAAAAAAATCTGATAAACTTAAATTAAAACTTATGTCAGAAAGTAATTTAAGCAGGCACAAAACAGCTTTTACTGTTTCTATCGAGGCGAAAAAAGGAGTCACTACTGGAATTAGTGCCAGTGATAGAGCTAGGACAATCAAAGTAGCTGTTGCACAAGAATCTAAATCCAGTGATATTGTATCACCTGGACATATTTTTCC
>JAOOJU010000026.1 GCA_028407765.1 Rickettsiales bacterium | reverse complement strand
GCTATAAAAGATTGTGTTATTTGGATGAATAGACAATTTAACTTAAATTAACGAGGAGATTTGTATTTGAAGACTTTAAAAGTATACCTAGCCCAACCCAGAGGATTTTGTGCTGGAGTTGAGCGCGCAATTGAGATTGTTGAAAGAGCTCTGGAAAAATATGGTTCACCAGTTTATGTAAGACACGAAATTGTTCATAATAAAAGGGTAGTTAATAACCTTAGTTCAAAGGGCGCTATTTTCGTTCAGGAATTAGATCAAATACCAGAAGGTGCTGTTACAGTATTTAGTGCTCATGGTGTTGCACAGAAAGTTGAAGATACAGCATATAAGAGAAAATTACCTGTGCTTGACGCGACTTGTCCTCTTGTTGCAAAAGTACATAAAGAGGGTCAAAGATATTCGACCAAAGGCTATGAAGTAATTCTTATTGGGCACGAAGGTCATCCTGAAGTTGTTGGAACAATGGGAAGAATATCAGGAGACGTTTATCTTGTATCTAACACTGAAGATGTAAAAAAATTGGAAGTAAAAAATCCATCTAAACTCTCGTATATCAGTCAAACAACATTATCTGTTGATGATACAAGGGTTGTCATAGAAGCATTGAAAAAGAGATTTCCATCAATTGAAGGACCTGATGTGAAAGATATATGTTATGCCACGCAAAATAGGCAATCAGCAGTCAGAGATTTGGTTAATCATGTTAACTTGATTTTGGTTGTTGGAGCAAAGAATAGCTCCAACTCAAATCGATTAAGGGACTTAGGAGAAGAATCAGGAGTTGACACTTTCTTGATTGAAACTGCAGATGATCTTGATAGAAAATGGTTTGATAATGTTGATTCGATTGGAATTTCATCAGGCGCTTCTACGCCAGATGAATTAGTGAAAGAAGTGATGAATAGAATATCGACTTTTAGAAAAATAAAAATTGAAACAAGACCAGGTATAGAAGAAAATGTAGTTTTTAAGTTACCTAAAGAACTTGAAAAATATCATGTAACTAATTAATCTTTACATTTCATAAACAATAAAATAAATATATTAAACATGGCAATTCCTTTAATACAACAAATCAGAGTAGGCGCTTATATTCTCAAGCAGAAAATACTGGGCAAATCGAAGTACCCTTTAGTTTTAATGTTAGAGCCTTTATTTAGGTGTAACTTAGCTTGTGCAGGTTGTGGTAAAATAGATTATCCAAAAGAGATATTGAATCAAAGGCTTTCACCTGAAGAATGTATTGATGCTGTAGAAGAATGCGGTGCTCCTATTGTCTCCATTCCTGGAGGAGAACCATTAATCCATAAAGAAATGCCAGAGATTGTTGAAGAACTTATAAAAAGGAAAAAATTCGTATATCTTTGTACCAATGCGGTCTTGATGGAAAAGAAGCTAGGAGATTATAAACCCAGTCCTTATTTCACTTGGTCTGTTCATCTCGATGGTCTCAAAAAAGAACACGATAAGGCAGTATGCCAGGATGGTGTATTTGACAGATGCGTCTCAGCAATAAAAAAAGCTAAGTCCTTAGGCTTTAGATGTAACGTAAATTGTACAGTTTTTGATAATGTTCATGAAGAAGGATTAAAAAGCTTTTTGAATTATGTTACTGATGAACTTAAGGTAGATGGGATCACAATTTCACCAGGCTTTGCCTATGAGAGAGCTCCTGATCAACAACATTTCATTAAAAGATCAAATACCAAAAAGTTTTTTAGAAATATATTTAAATCAGAAAACTTTAAGAAATGGGATTTCAGTCACTCAGGACTTTATCTAGATTTTCTGGCAGGAAATCAATCATATCAATGTACACCTTGGGGTAATCCTACAAGAAATATATTTGGTTGGCAAAAACCTTGTTATCTTCTTGGAGAAGGATATGTTAAATCATTTAAAGAGTTAATGGATGAAACTGAATGGGAAAAATATGGCACAGGAAACTATGATAAATGTTCGGATTGTATGGCTCACTGTGGATATGAAGCATCAGCAGTTTCAGATGTTTTTGCTAATCCAGTTAAAGCATTATCAGTAGCCATAAATGGTCCAAAAACTGAAGGAGCAATGGCTCAAGAGATTGATATGAGTAATTCAAGAGACCCAGATTTTGTTCATGATAATCATGTGAGCGATATGATGAAAAGACTTAATTCAGAAAAAAGCACATTATAAGAAGAGATTTAAAATGGCAGTCCCTATTAGTCAACAACTAAAAATTGGGAAATATTTAGCAAGTTGTAGATTAAAAGGAATAAAAAAACCTCCAATAGTTCTAATGTTAGAGCCATCATTCAAAACAAATTTAGAAAAAAAAGTTTGTGGAAAAACTGATTATCCAGAATCAGTCTTAAATGAAACACTAAGTCCAGAAAAATGTGTTTACTCATCTGATGAATGTGGAGCACCAATTATATCTATTTCAGGAGGAGAGCCTTTGATAAATCCTGACATGCCAGAGATAGTTGAGTCGTTAATTAATAAGAAAAAGTATGTTTATCTTTGTACAAACGGACTATTGTTATCAAAGAATATATTTGATTATCAGCCAAGCTCATATTTAAACTTAGCAATAGATTTAGATGGAATAGAGGAAGAACATGATAAAATTGCTGGACAAGAAGGGGTTTATGAGAGTGCTATTCAATCTATTAGGCTTGCAAAAACGAGGGGATTTAATGTAACTGTTAACTGTACAGTTTATAATTTTCAGAGAATCAAAAATTTAATTGAGTTTTTTAACTTTGTTACTGAAGATTTACAAGTTGATGGAATTAATATAACTCCAGGATTCTCTTATGAGCGAGCAGTTGATCAAGAAAATTTTTTAAATAGAGAAAATGTTAAGAAAGTCTTTAGAAATATCTTTAAATCCAACAATTTTAAAAAATGGAAATTGAACCATACCAGTCTGTACATAGATTTTTTAGCGGGAAATCAAACTTATTTATGTACACCTTGGGCTATTCCAACAAGAAATATTTTTGGATGGCAAAGACCTTGTTATCATCTATCGGAAGGCTACTGCAAAACTTTTCAAGAATTAATAGAACAAACAGACTGGAAAAAATATGGTCTTGGTAATTACGAAAAATGTAATAATTGTATGACTCACTGCGGATTTGAACCTACAGCAGTGATTGATACTTTTGAGCATCCTTTTAAAGGATTAACCAAAAGGTTCACTGGAATTAAAACTACTGGACCAGTTTCTGACGAAATTAGTATTTTAGGTGCTAGACCCGCTGAAAATTTATACGATCAGATTCTCGAATCTAAAATGTACGAGTTAGACTTAATGGATTAGTGATTAAATAATCTTGCAGCTAATATTTTTAATTTTTTTAAAGCTTTTAAATAGTAAATTGATAATTTTATTATTTGAAATAAATTTTTCGGCTCAAATGCAATTTCGATTAGAAGTTTTTTTAAATTTAATTCGCCGTTATCGTTTGTATTTTTCTTTATAATATTTGGTATTTGAAATTTTAAATCATCAAGAATAACTCTCACAACTACAAACTTCTTATTATTTTTTATAGCAATTTTCTGAATAGCAACAGACTCCATATCTAAAGAATCAACCGAAAGTCTTTTACTAATTATTTTTTTTTCTTTTTCAGAGCTAATTATTTTTTCAACTGAGGTTAAGCTAAATGTAAATTTCTCTAAATCTTTTATTTTTTTTATAATACTATTTTTGCATTCTTTTGAAACGGGATGTTTTGAGCCATCACTCCAAACCAAACTATTGGGTATTACTATATTAGCATTTTTTAAATTTGTTGTGATAGAAGCAGCAAATCCAAAACTGATGAATATATCTGTTTTTTTTAACATTTTTTTTGCCATGACTTCAGAGTTTTTAGGTCCATATGCAATTTGACAATTTACATTTAAACCTTTGAGAACTTTATATTCTTCCTTTAGCCCAACAATGACTGTTGTATTCTCTACACTAAACACCGTAAGATGTTTTTAAATAATTAGATTGTGACAAATTCAGATATCTCGAGACTGCAAGCAGAGGAAAATACTTAGAGTAACCATGATATTTTAAATAAAAAACTTTGGGAAACCCTACAGCAGTATAATGATTTTCTTTCCAGTCTTCCTTTGAATAGGAGTTAATTAGATATTGGATTCCTTTTGAAACTTCAATTGAATGGACCTCTCCCACCGACATTAATGCTAATATTGCCCAAGCTGTTTGTGATGGTGTGCTAAATTTTGGGTTTTTTTGATTGATTTCATAATAGGACTGTCCACTTTCTCCCCATCCCCCATCTGATCTTTGTGTTTTTTTAATATACTTAATAGATTTTTTAATAATTTCATTTTTTCCCCTGAAATTTATTATGTTTAAAGCTGAAAGAACTGACCATGTTCCATAAATATAATTTGTACCCCATCTCCCATACCAACTTCCATCTTTTTCTTGTTCTGATATGATATATTTTACTGCTTTATTAATTACCTTTTCATCTTCTTTATTCTTTAGTTGTGCCAAAAAGCTAATGCATCTAGCAGTTACATCAGCCGTTGGAGGGTCAAGTAAAGCACCATGATCTGCAAAGGGAATATAATTTAAATAATTATAATCGTTATCTGCGTCAAAAGAACCCCAACCTCCGTTCTTTGATTGCATGCCAATTATCCAGCGTCTTGTTCTCTCAACTGAATCCATTATAGATTTGTTTTTCGATTCCCTGTTATATCTATCCATTAGCATTCCAATTAATGCTGAATCGTCAACATCAGGATAAAAATTATTATTATATTGGAAAGCCCATCCACCAGGTTTTAAACCAGGCCTGGTCTCTGACCAATCTCCTAGAGACCGAATTTCTTTTTTTAATAACCAATTTATTGTCTTTTTTATTTTTACCTTATTTTCAATCAAAACATGTCCCATCCATCCTGAATCCCATATGGGAGAGACGCAAGGTTGACAATAAGCTTCTGCTCTATTGACAATTAAGAGTTTATTTATGGCTTCGTTAACAATTCTTATTTCAGATGTAAACCTATTTCTTTTATCAATTGTTAGAGCAATTAAAGAATTTACCATCGCTGGAAAAATACCACCAAGACCATCCACACCATTAAGCCTTTTTAAAATCCAATTATAAGCATCCTCTTTGCATTTATTTTTATTTCGTTTTGGAAAGTATGGTTCAAAAACTCTAATTATCTTATCTAAATTAAAGAATATTTTTGACCAAAAGATATTTTCCTGTGAATTGCTGAGCTTGTTGTAAAACTTATTTTTAAATAATTCTAATATATTTGCCCCACTCGGGTTATTTGCCATAGGTTTTTCGTGTAAAATTATTAAAAGTGGGATTAAGACAGTTCTTGACCAATAGGATATTTTATTTAAGTGAAAAGGAAACCACTTTGGAAGTTTCATTATTTCAATAGGCATAACTGGTATAGAATTCCATGAGATTTGTCCAAAAAGTGCCAGAGTAATTTTTGTGAATACATTTGAATTTTCTGCACCACCTAACTTTAATATTAGGGCCTTTGCCTTAATCATTGAATTTGAGTTCTGGTTAAAACCAGAGACTTTAAGCGCAAAATAAGCTTTAACACTGGCACTAATATCTGATTTTCCTCCATAAAATAAGGGCCACCCACCTTCTTTATTTTGAGTTCTGAGAATATAATTAACAATTTTTTTTTGTACTTTTAAGTCTATTTTACCGATAAAATGCATCATTAAAATATATTCTGACGGAATAGTGACATCAGCCTCTAACTCATATACAAAGGAACCATTTTTATTAATTTTATCTGTCTCTACTTTCAAAGCTTTAGAAATAAATTTTGACAGAAATTCGCGATTAAGTTTCATTTTAACAGTTAATTATAATCTCATATTTATTTAAGTATAGAATTTTTTCCGGAAAGTATAGAACTTTCAATGGTTGAGGGTAAATTCTTCTCGGTCCAATCACCAGCTAATCTTAAGTTTGATGGAAGTTTACTAATTTTTTGTATTACCTTGTAATTTTTTGGTGATTGTTCATAAGTAGCTTTTTTTTCCCTAAGTACCTTAAAATCTGGAATTTTTAACCCAGATAATCCAAGTGCTAAACTAATTTCATGCCATACCATTTCAGCAATTTTTTCTGAGCTGATATCATTATATTTATTCGCTGAGCTAATAGTTATTGAGATGTAGTTTTTTTTTAAAAAAATCCAGTGAGTGATAGAGTTTAACATCCCTAAGATTGGAATTTTTAAATTATTAATTACATCTTTATGAATCTTAAAATGTATGTTGAGGATTGTATTAAATTGCTGTGGTAATTGTATTTGGGGCATAATTTTACCTAAGCTATTTGGAGGTAGACAGATAACCACTCTATCTTCTTTGTTTATTTTTATTTCTTTATTATTAAAATTTAATTTGGTTATTAAACCGTTATTGACTTCAATATTTTTTAAAATTCTTTTATATTTTATTAATACCCCATGTATTTTAAGAAACTCTATGATAGGTTTTATTAAGGTCTCATTCCAATTATTTTTAGGTTGAATTATTTGACAAAAATCTTTCCCCTTTAAAAAACTTTTTTTTATTACATTTGATAATAAAAATGCTGAAGCAGTTTTACATTCTGTATTTAAGATGCCTAGGGTCAAAGGTTCCCAGAAAGATTTATATAAATTACCAGATTGTAAAAAGAGGTCTGAAACGGAGTGATTAATATTTACATTAAAAATTTTAAATAACGAAAGATAGTCTTTTAAGTTAGTATCAGGAATTCTTTTTTTTTTGCTTAATATCCAAAATGGAAAATATTTATTAGAGATTTCGAGAGACCAGTTTTTTTTTTTCTTTAGATCATAAAAATTGAAGATAGGCCCGAAAGATTCAATTGTATTAGATGATTTAATAAGTTGACATATTTCAAGGAAATTATTGTTTGCAGATAATATTAAATGGTTTCCATTATCTACTTCGATATTTAAAGATTTGTCATGATAAGATCGACATCTACCTCCTGCATTATTTGAACCCTCGAATATTTCTATATTGTGTCTATTTTTTACACCATAACATGCAGAAGAAAGACCAGATATTCCAGCTCCAATTATATATGTTTTTTTACAATTAGACATTTAATTAAGAATAGACTTTAAAATGATTAAAAACTTTTCAAGTTTTCCTAATCTTATTTTCGTTTCATTATCCCATTTATTGTTACAGATCTTTTTGAATACAGACTGATACATATTCTTCATAAGGTTGGGGGCTTTAAGCTTTTTTTTTTCAAATTCTAAGGATAAATTTTCAGCTGTTAAATAATATTCTTTTGTTTTCATAATAAACTCACCACAAATCTGTTTTAAATTAGCTCTTCTGACCAGTAGTTCAGGTTTTTCTTTTAGAAGATCAAATTTATTTATTATTTCTGTTGGAATATAGCATCTTCCCATTGAACAATCCTCTTTAATGTCTCTAAGAATATTCGTATATTGAAAAGCTCTGCCCAAATTTTTTGCATATAATCTTGATTTTTTATGATTAATTTCAAAAACTTTCATTGATAAACAACCAACTGCTCCAGCTACTCTATCACAATACGTATCTAACTTTTTTTGATTAGGATAAACAATTTTTTTATTTATATCCATTTTCATTCCATCAATGATTGCAATAAAATCTGATTTTATTAATCCATATTTTTCCACTGCAATTTTTAACTCCCGTGTAAGATAATCTTCCGTCTGTTCACTATAAATCAAATCAATCTTTTTTTTCCAATTGTTTAAGCTATTAATTTTTTTAAGTTTTGGTTCTTGGCTGTCAGCTATATCGTCAACTATTCTGCAAAATGAATAAATAGAAAACATTGCTCTCCTTTGATCCTTTTTTAGTAAGTTCATTCCCCAATAAAAAGAACTAGCAGAGTTTAAAACAATCTTTTCAACTTTTTTTTTGTCCGAATCATTAATCATCTCGAGAAAACAAAACTGGGTGCTTTTATTTTAAGCAGTTTCTCGAGATTCTCTGGATTGATTCGGAATGCCTAGAACTTTTAAAGCACAATCTATTATTTTATTAGCGTTGATTCCACAAATATCATTTTGTGTATCTGGTTTGCCGTGAGGAATAAAAACATCAGGAAAAAAAAGTGGTCTGAACTTTAAATTATTATCAAGCAAACCCTCTTTTGTTAAGAAAGACATCACTTGAGCAGAGAATCCTCCTATAGACCCTTCTTCAACAGTTATCATAATTTCATGATCTTTTGCAAGTCTTCTTATTAGCTCTGTGTCAATAGGTTTAGCAAATCGTGCATCCGCTACAGTTGTAGAAAGCCCATATGATGCAAGTGTGTCTGATGCTTTAAGAGAATCGACAAGTCTAGTTCCTAGAGAAAGTATACAAATTTTAGAGCCTTGCTTTATTATTCTTCCTTTTCCAATTTTCCAAATTTCAGGAACATCATTGATCTTAACTCCAGTCCCTTCACCTCTAGGGTATCTGAATGCAGATGGTTTATCATTAATTATAGTTGAAGTAGCTACACAACTTGCTAATTCATTTTCATCACTTGGTGCCATAACAATAAAATTTGGTAATGTACACAAATATGCTAGGTCAAAAGATCCCGCATGTGTTGCTCCATCTGCACCAACTTGACCTGCTCGGTCAATCGCAAATCTTACTGGAAGAGATTGAATTGCGACATCATGGACAACTTGATCATATGCTCTTTGTAGAAACGTAGAATATATGGTTGCATATGGTTTGATTCCTCTTGTTGCAAGCCCTGCACAGAATGTTACTGCATGCTGCTCAGCAATCCCTACATCATACGTTCGTGAAGGAAAAGCTTTTCCGAATAGATCAAGTCCTGTTCCGGAGGGCATGGCTGCAGTGACTGCTACAATTTTTTTATCTTTTTTTGCTTGAGAAATTAGAGATTCAGCAAACACTTTAGTGTAACTGGGTGCTTTTGAAATAGTTTTAACTTGTTCTCCAGTTACAACATTAAATTTTCCAACACCATGATATTTATCATCAGATTTTTCTGCAGGAGTATAACCATAACCTTTTTTCGTTACTACATGAAGAAAAACAGGTCCATCCCATTTTGAATCCCTCAAGTTTTTTAAAACTGGTAAAAGATGATCCAGATTATGTCCGTCCACAGGTCCAACATAGAAAAAACCTAATTCTTCAAAAAGAGTTCCTCCAGTAACCATCCCTCTCATATATCCTTCTGCTTTTGCTGCAACATCTTGAAATCTTTTTGGAAAGACCTCAGCCATCTGTTTTGCTATAGATCTTGCTGATTGAAAAGTTTTTCCTGATAATAAACGCGAAAGATAGGCACTCATTGCTCCTACGGGAGGAGCGATAGACATATCGTTGTCGTTGAGAATAACTATTAGGTTTGCGTTCATAGAGCCTGCGTTATTCATAGCTTCATAAGCCATACCAGCACTAATTGCACCATCACCTATGACACAAATCACATGATGTTTCTCTTTTTTTAAGTCCCTTGCAACAGCCATTCCTAACCCTGCACTTATAGAAGTGGAAGAATGCGCTGCGCCAAAAGGATCATATTCACTTTCAGATCTTTTGGTAAATCCATACAGACCATTAGGTTGACGAATCGTTCTGATTTTATTTCTTCTCCCAGTTATAATTTTGTGAGGATAGCACTGATGACCAACATCCCAAATAAGTTTATCTTTAGGTGTATTAAATGTGCTGTGAATTGCGACTGTTAATTCTACTACACCCAAACCGGCACCAAGATGACCCCCTGTCACAGAAACAGCATCAATCATTTCATTTCTGAGTTCTTTTGAAAGAGACTTTAATTCTTCTTGATTGAATTTTTTTAAATCTTTGGGTAAAGATACTTTATCTAGTAGCGGCGTTTTAATCATCATTAAATAAACTTAAACATTTTTTTAAAAATTGATACAAAAATTATAATCTTCCTATTATCCCTTTAAAAAAACAAAAAATCAAATCAATATGAGAGAGTTTTACTTTTTTTTTAATAGGATCATTTCTTTTTAATAGTTCAGTCAGTTTTTTAGCTATATTGAATATTACAAATGTTTCTTTTCTGAGACCATTATCTCTTATGAGTTTAATGTTTTGTTTGGATTCATCAAGTAAATTTTCAACTTTAAATAAGCATTTAAAAAAAATCTCTAATATTTTTTTTCTATTTCTTGATTCAAGCATTTCACTTATATTCAAATTTTCCTTTTTGAAGTAATTTTCAGGAATATAAACTCTATCTAAATTTAGAAAATCTTCTTTACAATCCTGAATATGATTTAATATTTGTAGTGAATTACACAGGGCATCACAGCCTTCATATATTTTTTTCATAAGATCTGGTGAATTATTTTTATGTTCCTTGTGAAGGTTGACCACAAATCTTCCAACAGGGCTTGCTGAATTATCACAATAGTGAATTAGTTGTTCCCAATTTTTGTAACGTACCTTAGAAGCATCTTGTAAAAATGCTTTTAATAACTTTCTTGGAAATTGTTCGGATATCTGTGTTTCATTTAGTGTGTCAATTAAGTTATTAAGAAAGGTGTAGTTAGTTTTTTTTTTTAATTTTATAATCTCATCGAATTTAAAGAGTAACGACTTTTTTTTTGAAGGTTTCAAAGAAGTATTATCTGCAATATCATCTGCAGTTCGCGCGAAAACATATAAATTTTTAATATGTCTTTTAAATTGTTTATCAATCAGGAAAGAAGAAACTGGAAAGTTCTCATTTTTATCAGTTTTTCCAGAAAGGTATTTTTTTAGTTGCTCTTGCGAATTTTCCATTAGATCATTTTATTTACATTTTCTACCTTTCCAATCATTTCCATCTTTGAAATAGAAATTAAAAGCAGAAATAACAGTCATAAACATATATAAAACAGCAGAAAATGGAAGTGTGAATAAAAATACTGGGTTAAGTTTATAAAAGCTTATGGTTGGAAAAAACACTAATAAAGAACATAATGTAAGAAAAACTGAAATGATCAAAATATAGAATGAATTATGAAATGGGAACGTTAAAATCCCAGCTAATCCTGTTAAGTAGAGTGTTATCATACCAAGGACTGAAATTATCAAATATATTATAGAATTCTTTAATTGAGAGAAAGCACACCTTGAAATCATGGAACATATAGAATTTAGATTATAGTAGTTCCTTGTGCTCCAAACTTTATTTGTCAGACCTAACCAAATTTTTTTTTTTTTTTTAATTTGCTTTGCTAAATTACAATCATCAATAATTTCATTTTTTATAGTATAAAATAAGTTATTTTTTTTAAAAATTGATATTTCTGAAAAAATACAACCTCCAGCTGCAGCTGCAATCTTACTTTTTGAATCATTAACATAATTAAATGGATATAGTTTTTGAAAGAAAAAAATAAATGGCGGTATTAATATTTTTTCCCAAAAAGAAATACAATTTAGTTTAGCCATTAATGATATCATTCCAATCTTTTCTTTCATTGCACTTTTTGTCAAATTAACAACAAGGTTCTCTTCAATTACTATGTCTGCGTCTAGGAGAAGAACATAATCATTTTTAATATTCTTAATAGCCTCATTCATTCCTTGATTTAGCGCCCAAATTTTCCCACTCCATCCGATTGGTAAATTTTCTCCTTCAATTACTTTGTAATTGTTAAATTTATACTTTTTAAAAGTTTTTACTACTAAATCTTTAGTTCCGTCAGTGCTTTGATCATCAATAACGATTACTTCAAGAATAATAGATTTTTGGTTGATTAAACTTATTAAAGTTTCAGTTATATTTTTTCTTTCATTTCTAGCTGGAATTATTGCACATACTTGTTTATTAATTTCTTTTATTTCTTCACTAAAATTATACTTTTTTTCAAAAACAATTTTATTAGACCAAAAGAAATGGTCCGAATAAGGAAAACTTCGTCCATGAAAAAAAATGAGATAAATCCATGCTGAAATTGCTGTAGTATAATAAATTTCCAATATAATTTCCTCTAATGTTGTTAAAATACAACATAAATTAAATATTTCATGTTTTTTTTTAAATTTTATTGCAGTTTTGTGAAAACAGTATTATTTCTATACTATGATTAAATATTAATCAATAGTTAATTTGCACAAATATTAGTCAATTATATTATTTTTGTAGTACAAACTTAAATTGTAATTAAAATAGAAAGGGTCCTTTGATGAATATCAAAAAAAAATTAATAATTTGTTCAGCTTTAATTGTTCCAACTTTTATCGCTGGTCAAAGTAACTCGTTTGAATTTCCTGAAGAATTACCTATTCCTGGAGAAGTTTCTGCAAACGTAACTCTTGCCTCTTCTTACATATGGCGTGGTGAAGTACAAAATGGAAACAACCCAGCTATTCAGGGTGGTTTTGATTATGGCGTTGATTTGATGGAAACTTATATCTCAGCCTATGCTGGAATATGGGGGAGTCCAGCTGCTAACACTGATGGTAATTTAGAGCTTGATTATTATGGAGGTATTTCTGGTGCTGTTCCTGGAGTTGAAGATTATTTATCTTATGATGGTGGTATATTATATTATGATTACCCTGGTCTAACTTCTATGGCAGATGCACAGAACTTTGTTGAATATTATGGTTCTATTGGTATTGCTCTACCATATGATGCTAGCGTTTCATATTATTATGGTTATTCACCAACTGGATATGGTGGAAACTATGAGTATACCTACATGAACGTTGGCGGTGAAGTTCCAATTCCTAGTACTCCTTTCACCTTGTTTGGTGCTATAGGTTTTTCTGGTGCTGAGGAAGCAGATAAGGAATCTTTTACAGACTACAATATAGGCCTTGCAACATCTGCTTTCGGTCTAGATTTTAGTGGTTATTATTCAACTACCGATGGATATACTTCTACCGGCGTGGACGAAGATACTTCAGCTGGCGGAAGCCATTTTGTATTCACAGTTGGTTCAAGTTTCTAAAATTTACTTAACCAATAAGTAAACTATTTT
>JAOOJU010000025.1 GCA_028407765.1 Rickettsiales bacterium | reverse complement strand
GTGTCATGGTTAGCACTCCAGTTTTCATTCATAATAGCTGTCTCCTCATTAGCAAAAGAGGCAAAAACTCAGGAAAAAGTATATGTTACACCAGATATAAATATTTTTGAATATCAGGAACAAGTATTTGAATTACCTGGTTCTGGAGACTACATTTCAAACGAACAAATTTCAAAGTATAATTTTAATAACATTAATGACATTTTAAGAAATACTCCTGGAGTATACTCTCGTGAGGAAAATGGATTCGGTGTTTTTCCTAATATAAGTTTAAGAGGTGTTAATACATTAAGATCTGCTGCTATTGACCTTTTAGAAGATGGAATTAATATTGCCCCTGCACCTTACTCCGCTCCTGATGCTTATTATTCTCCACTTGCGGCTAAAATGCATGCAATTGAAGTTTTAAAAGGAAGCAGTCAATTCAGGTATGGTCCTCATAATACGGGTGGTGTTATTAATTACGTAACAACTCCTGTTGAACTTGGAGAGAAATACTTTGGTAGTGTATCTTATGGTTCTTTTAACGACAAAACAACTCATGCATATGGAAACTATGGCCTTTCTGGTCCCTACGGTTCAGTTGCTATTCTTGGTGAAATGTATTTCCGAGAAAACGACGGTTTTCATGATTTTAATGGATCAGTTGATGCTGAAGGTTTCTACAAGCAAAAAAGTTACGGAAGTGATGATGCGGGGGGGATGTTAAATGTGGCTCCTATGGTTAAGCTTCTCTGGCAGCTTCCAACAACCAGAAATTTAACTATAGAGTTAAAAGGTGCACATAATAGTCTTGATTATAATGCAGGTTATACTGGTCTTACTGAGGCAGATTTTAATGCTGATCCTTACCAACGATATGTTGGAAGTCAATTAGATAATATGAACTCTAATTCTTATAATTATTATGCAAAATTAAGAGCAGATATTTCAAATAACGTTAAAAATAATCTGACTTTTTACTATAACCAATTTGCTAGAGATTGGTTTAAATTAAATAAAGTTGGCGCAACGGGGGATGTAGACTCCCTACAAAGTGTGGTTTCAAAAGCATACACTGAATCTGATGATTTGAATGTGTTAAAAGGTTTAACTGCAGGTCAAGTTCAATATAAAAACAATGATAGGCAATATTATGCTTATGGTATCATGAATGAAACAGATCTAAATTTTAGTACAGATATTTTTGGGAATAATATAGATCACGATCTAAAAATTGGAGTAAAATATCATTATGACAAAATATCAAGAGATGAACAGCTTCATACCTTCAACCAAGCAGTTGGTGGGGCGTTGACTGTAGCACAAGCTACTGGTGGAGCTGATGATAGTTCAGGTACAACAACGTCTTCAGACAGAACTGAAAAGTCTAAAGGTTATGCATTATACTTTGAAGAGTCAGCCAAATATGGAAAATTTACGGCTTCTTTTGGTTCTAGATTTGAGTATGTTAAACAACACTACAGAAATACAACAGCTGCTGCCGGTTCAACAAGTAATATTGAAGAAAAGTTATATGCTTTTAGTCCCGGCGGTGGTCTTGTTTACAAACATGACGATAACATGTTGTTTTGGGGGGGTGTTTATAAAGGAGTGAATCTACCTGGACCCGGTTCTTCAAGAGATGATGGATCACCTCTCAATCCAGAAAGAAGCTTGGCAAAAGAATTAGGAGTTAGATATACAGCTCCATCTATTGCTGCATCATTGACAGGGTTTCATACTAATTTCAGTGATGTAATCGTTATTGACAACTCTAACACTGGTGGTAACCCAGATAATGCGGGTAAAGTTATTTCAAAAGGATTTGAATTTAGTGGCGCTTATGAACCAGAAAATATTCTCCCTAAAGGTGACATAAGTTTTTATGCAAACTATACCTTTACAAATGCTAATCTTGATGGTGATTCAACAACTACAGACTCCGAGTCAATATTTGCAGGAGGTAGAGATGGTTCAAACGTTCCATATATACCTGAGCATGTACTGTCTTTTGGATCAGATTATGGTCTAGATAAGTTTAACTTTGGCATAAATATGACATATCACTCTGAAACCTATGGTACGGCTGAAGAAACTGAAACAGAAGAATCAATTGGAACTGCTAATGCAAGAGCAGGAAAAATTGATTCAGCATTTCTTTTAAACTTTTATGGTGGTTATACAGTTAATGACAATTACAAAATATCTGCTGGTGTTAATAACGCTACGGATCTTGAATATATTTCTTCAAGACATCCAGCTGGAGCAAGATCTGGTGCTCCTTTATCAGCATATATTAAAGCTGTGGCTAAATTTTAGTTATGGAGGATATTAGGGACTAAGATATTCACAGTCCCTAATTTTAATTTTTGGAGTTTATTAATAATGAATATAGCAAACCAAATTAAGTCAATTTTTAAGAAAAAAGAAAATGATACAAGAAACTATAACGAAGTCTTAAATGAAATTTTAGAAGATACTTTTAAGAAAAAAAAAGATCTCCATATCCAATATTATATTTTAGTCCAAAAGATTTGGGAATCAGAGAAAAGTAATGTTTATAAAACTTATTTAGCAAAATATATTCTTGCAAGACTATCAAGAGAATCTGAAAGAATATTCATAAAAGCTTCGATTCTTGCTAATCAATTATGTCCATGTTGTTCTAAAAAAAGAGCAGACCAGTCAAGTTCAACTTACTGCAATCAATCAAAGAGTATGCATTAGTAAAAAAGTTTTAAGTTAGTCTATTATCTCCCATATTATAGGCTAACTTAAATTTCACTTTGATATTATTTTATTAAGCAGAATATAGAGTTATAACCTGTTATTTTACAATTTTTTTTGTGTCAAGAATGTTATTAAAATTTTTTTCACAAAATTTTTTATTAACTATTTAAAAGTTTAACTTGATTAATCTTACCTATTATGAATTTATCATAATTTAAACCTCTTTATTCCTAGTTGGACATCCTCTAGGATCCTTCAATAATAATTTATGGAAAATTTTAGTTCGTTTGGTTTGAATAAAGAAATTTTAAAAAATCTGAAAAATTTAAAACTTATCAAACCAACACCAATTCAAATACAGGCAATAAAACCAGCGTTAATGGGTAAAGACATCCTTGGTTCTGCTCATACTGGAACAGGAAAAACCGCAGCATTTGGTTTGCCATTGATTCATAAACTTATGCAGAATCATTCTTCATGCGCTCTTATTTTGACTCCCACAAGAGAGCTTGCAGTTCAGGTTTATAAGACTTTGAATGCATTCATGAGAAACTCTGGTATTACTTCTGAATTAATTATTGGTGGAGAATCAATGAGTAAGCAACTAAGGCAACTTAAAAAAAACCCTAGACTAATAATAGGCACTCCAGGAAGAATTTATGATCATCTAAGAAGAAAAAGTTTAAGTTTAAATAGGACAAATTATCTTGTTCTAGATGAAACAGATCGAATGTCTTAGAAATTTTGCCTGGAAAAGGCTATTATACAGAAATACTGGGACATTTACTCAAAAAAAATGGCCAATTGACAGTAGCAAGTTTTGGAGAAGATAATAAAAATGAAAGACTTAGATCAATACACAACATTTTTCAAAATTATTTCTTAAAGAATGAAAAAAATTTTGGAAAAATAAATATAAAGAAATTTAATAACGAAGGTATCCTAAATGAATTACCTGAAAATTCTTTTGATATGGTATTAACTTTCAGAAACACCCATAACTGGATTAATTTCGGAGTAGTAGACAAAGTTTATAAAGCTATTAATAGAGTTCTAAAGCAAGGGGGAACGCTCGGAGTAGTGCAACATAGAGGAAGTGATTTACAGGATCCGATCACTTCAGCAAAAAATGGCTATATTCCTGAAGAATATTTAATAAATTTAATTGAAAAATCAAATTTCAAATTTGTCTCTAAAAGTGAAATTAATAGCAATCCTTTAGATACTAAAAACTATGCTAGAGGAGTATGGACACTTCCACCAACGTTAAGGCTTGAACATAAAGATAAAGAAAAATATCTCAAAATTGGTGAAAGTGACAGAATGACTTTAAAGTTCCATAAAAAATAATGGCTCTAACAATAATCTACAAATAATTATTGCAAACAAATATTATTATGATGCTGAACATATATTATTTTTAATTTTGTTAAATGAGATAATTCAAAAAATTAATTTGATTTGCACAAATTTAGTGCGAAATGTCTAAATTTTAGGCTTTATTTGCATAATTTTTAATCAAAATTGTCATTATTTACTAATTTCTTTACTAGATTCATTTGCTAGAAACTAATTTATATTTGGCATAATTACTGCATTAAATTGATTAAGTAAATATACATAACAAACAAAGGGGACAAATATGTTAGACGGAAATATAGCTTGGATTTTGACATCAACTGTTTTGGTGTTGTTTATGACTCTTCCGGGACTAGCATTATTTTATGGAGGATTGGTAGATTCTAAAAATCTTCTTTCAGTTCTTTTTCAGTGTTTCGCAGTAGCATGTTTAATGTCTGTAGCATGGTTTGTTTGTGGTTATAGTATAGCTTTTACTGACGGTAACCAATTAATAGGCGATTTATCAAAGTCCTTTCTTAAAAATGTTACTATCGATTCAGAAGTAGCGGGTCTTCCAGAAACAGTATTTTTTATGTTTCAAATGACTTTTGCAATCATCACACCAGCATTAATAATAGGTGCTTTTGTTGAAAGAGCAAAATTTAACGCTGTTTTGGTTTTTTCATTAGTATGGTTAATATTAGTATATGCTCCTGTCACCCATTGGATCTGGGGTGGTGGATGGTTGTCAAGTATAGGTGTTCTGGATTTTGCAGGAGGACTTGTTGTACATTTAAATTGTGGAATTGCAGCATTAGTTTATGCCTATCTACTCGGACCAAGAAACAAAGGTAAAACAGTAATACCCCACAGCCCACTTTTGGTTATGATAGGAACTTCGATGCTTTGGGTTGGTTGGTTTGGTTTTAATGCTGGCAGCGCACTTGCTGCAGATAAAAATGCCGGTATGGCTATGACAGTTACACATCTCTCTGCATCAACTGCAACTTTAGTTTGGATGTTTCTTGGTTGGTGGGAAAATGGGAAACCATCTTTAGTCAGCGCAGCAACTGGGTGCATTGCCGGTTTAGCTACCATAACTCCAGCAGCTGGGTTTGTAGGACCTACCGGTGCTGTAATTATAGGCATTCTTGCTGCAATTGTTTGCTATTACATGGTTGGGATAGTAAAGAACAGATTTAATATCGATGATACTTTAGATGTTTTTGCAGTCCATGGAATGGGTGGTTTTCTTGGCATAATACTATTGGCTCCATTAAGTAGCCCGGAATTTGGTGGTATGGGTCATTCAGAACTAGGTATGTTGCAACAATTAAAAATTCAATTAATTGGAAGTATTGCTGTTGTAGTTTGGTCAGGATTTATGTCTTACGTGATTCTTCTTACTCTAAAAAATACAATCGGAATCAGAATCTCTGAAGAGGAAGAAGAAATTGGTCTTGATCAGTCAAGTCATTCAGAGAGAGCCTATTTATGGAGAAAAAATTAACTAGTTTTTCTTAACTTTACATACAGGCTAATAACAGATTACTATTTTTGTTTTCATCCTGAATTAATGAAGTTATTAGTTTATAAAAAATATTTTGTATTATAGTATAAATTATATTCGTAAAAGACTGCTAAAATAATAAATCCAAATTGAGGAAACAATTACTGCACTAAGGTTCATTAAGATTCCAACTGAAATCATGAAGGGTATTTGTATCTCATTCGTTGAAAAAACTATAGCATTAGGTGGAGTCGCAATTGGCATCATAAATGCGCAACTTGCAGTCAAGACAATAGGTAATAACATTAAAATAATATTGAAATCTTTTGTGATAGCAAAAGAAGCTATAATTGGAAGAAACAATAAAGTTGTTGCAGTATTGCTTGTTATTTCTGTCATGAATGAAATTAATAATGCAAGTAATAATATCAAAAAGAAAATATCTAATTCCCCAAATATTAGTAAAGAACCACTGATCCATTCTGCTAAACCCGAAGAGGTTATCAAACTTGCTAAACTTAAACCTCCTCCAAAAAGAATCAAAATATTCCAAGGTATGCTTTTAAACCATTCTTTATCTAATAAGAATCTTTTCTTTTCATAAGGTATAATAAAAAAAAGAAAAGCACCAAAAATTGCTATTCCAGAATCGCTTATAGATAAATCAAGAAATGAATTTATAAAAGGTTTAAAAATCCATAAAAAAATTGTTGAAATAATAATTAATAAAGTAACTCTCTCTTTTGAACTAACTTTTCCAAGCTTTTTATATTCATCCAAAAAAAATATATTACTATTACTTTCTAATTTTTTTTCTTTAATCAAAAACGAACAAAAAAACCAAAAGACAGAGAGTAGAATAATCACCAACGGTAAACTGAACAACATCCAGTTAACAAATGAAATTTCTATTTGATAATTTTCGTACATAAACCCAGCAAATATTGCATTAGGAGCCGTTCCAATCAAAGTTCCCATTCCTCCAATTGACGAAGAGTAGGCAATAGAAAGCAATAATATTTTTCTAAAAAATTCATCATTAATTTTTGTTTTTTCAAGTATTGATAGGGCAATAGGTAACATTAACAAACAAGTTGCGGTATTAGATAACCACATACTTAAAAAAGAAGTTGATATAATAAAACCAAATAGAATATTTCTCATCTGAGAACCGATTTTTGATAAAACAAACATTGCTAATCTTTTGTGTAATGAACTCTTTTGAAAACCCAGACCAAGAATAAATCCACCTAGTAAGAGAAAAATAATCGGATTTGCGTATGGTCTCGCTACCTCAGAAATATTTATTTCTGAAAAAAACGGTATTACTATCAAAGGTAAAAATGCAGTTATAGACATTGGTATACAATTGGTGAACCACCAAAATGTCATTAATATTAAAAGTCTAGCCACTAACCATGAATCATTATTTAGTTTTTCTGGGTGATCTATCAAACCCAGAAGAAAAAAGAAAAAAATTCCTAATATAATAAATAAGGTTTTCATCGAAATTTTTTGAAAAATTTATCAATATTATAGTTATACATAAAAAAAATAAGAAGAATAAATATAGAAGATGAACTCCAATTTATAATTTATAAGCAAAACTGTTTATTCAGAAAATTCCAGAGTTAAATCTTTTATGAGTATAACTTTATTCAACTAGAATTATACATTTTTGAAGGCAAACATTAAAATTAAAGTGTAAATTAAAACACCTAAACAAATTATAACAAGCTGATTAATTTTTGGGTAGCCCTCTTTAGCAAGCTCTTTTACTTGATAAATTAAATCTGGCCAAGTGTAAGAAACAAAATCACCCTGAGACATAATATTAATCAATTTCCCAGTTTTGTCTACAACTGGAACATGTCTAAATCTTTCATTGGACATTTGTCTAAGCCATCCAACTAATTCATCATCCTTGTCAGCAACCTTAACAGGTGAAGTCATTATTTCTTTTAATTTAGTTGTATTTGGATTCATCCCATTATTCAAAAGTTTCTTCATTAAATCTCTTTCAGTTACAATACCTTTTACTTTATGATCATTGTCCACAACTACAACTGAACCAAAGTTTTCTTTTGACATTTTTTTTACTGCATCAATTACTTTATCATTTTCTTTGTAGGTTATTGTCGGTTTTTTACTCTTAAATTCTGGTCTATCACAAATCTTCACTTCTTCGCTCCCTGTTAAATGTTGATTTTTTCATTATATCGATAAATAATTTCAAGGTTATATTCTTTTAGCAAATATTCTTAAATATGTAAAAAATTATTTAAATTTTGAAAAAATTATTTTTTTAAAACTCAAGAAATTTAATTGCTGATTGGGTTAAAGGATTATCAATAAAACTCTACTTGAATTGTAAATATTAATTATTTGTTTAAATAAAACAGCTAATTTAACTAAGTTGACAAATTATTTATTAAATCAATTATATCAAACTCATATTCAGTACACCCTCCATTTTTTCTGCCATCTCCGATTTTCCAGTTCTGCTGTCACCCACAGTTGCAACGGTAATATCAACTTCTTTAACATTTTTCTTAATTTTATTCCTTTTATCAATTGCAGCTTTTTTAATCAGATTAACCATATCTTTCGCTGCTCTCTCTGGTCCCTTATGTTCAACTAATTCACGATTTTCAAATCCATGGTTTTTTAATTTTTTTGATGTATTTTTTGAGTAAACTCCTGCCATCAGCATACTATGTGCAACTCCTATTTTCATTTGACCTGAATCTACTCTTTGCTTGACGATATCAATAAATTTCTCTTCAATTTTTTTAAATTTGTCACATAATTCTGAATGCTGAGGTAAATTATTCCAATTCTTATCTTTTAGAAGTGGGAATGGATTAGCCCAATAACTTATTTCAACTTTACCTCGATGTGTTTGGGTACTACCCGCTGCGACTCTTGCTCCTTTTCTAAAATGTTCAAGTGCTTCATCAACGGTCATATTTATATCCATACATGATTTACCAGGCCCTATTAAATCATAATTATTGAGATATAGAAGTATGTCTAACTCAGATCCAGTTGCAACTTCAGAATAATCTGTCACTGGGACAATTTGCCTCGCATTAGTTCCTGAATGTTTATTATAACCAATCTCTCTACCTTCCATTTCCATTTTTGCTTGTTCACTAAAACCGTCTAAACATGCAAAAGCTCCTGTTTCTGTTCCAAAAAAATAGGGAACTATTTTGTTTTCTATGCCATTAAGTAGTGATGCTCTTCCCATATCATCAGCTTTAACAAACGAGTCAAAAATATAAGGTTCATTGGTCTTTGAATCAAACCTAACTACGTATCTAGTACAACCACAATGTAAAGGTAGTTCGTCATTTAAAATACATAGTACATTATGTAATGTTAAAATGGGTTTTTTACCATATCCAAAATACTTGCAATCGTCTAAATTTGGAATCAGTCCAACTAATATATTATTTTCTCTATCAAAAAAATACCCTAAATCTTCCATTGTAGAATTAGGGCAGCCATATATAAATATTCCATCAGGTTTATTTCCAGATAACTTTCTAACCTTTGAAAAAGGAAATAAATTTAGTAGTCCAGGTTCCATTTCTATACAACCTCTAGACTTATGTATATAAGCCAGAATATTCCACCTTCCTACTTCAAACGGTATTGCAACATATTCCTGAGGGTTAAATTTCTTATTTTTATAAGGATTATGGTTTAATGCATAAAAAGGAAAAGCTCGTTTATTAGCAAAGGTTGTGTAATGCACTCCAGTTCTCATATCTGCGTGTGTAGTTAAGGAAACTTTATTTAGATTAGAATATGGTTTTGGTAAATCAATATTAGTGCCAGAGATTTCTCCACAAGTAACATTGGGTTGACATTCCAGTCCTTGACTTCTTCTTACACCAACACTAAAACCAACTTTTTTTAATAAAATTCTTCTAGTTTCAAGAATTAAATCACTTAACTTATTGGCTCTCTTTGATATTCTATTTTTTATTGATTCAGCCCTTTCTCTTGACTTCAATATCTCATTATGCACTTTTATAAGTCTTGTATATGATTTTTTTCTATAGTGATGAAAACACCCATCTATAAATTTTACACTCTGTCTGTGTTTCATTAAAATGTCTCCTTGAAAATCTTTTTTATTTTCAAGAATCTTAATGAATATTTTTGGTTTGATCGATTTTATATATTTAATTTTATGAAGAACTTCTTCTCTTTGTTCCGTATTTACTCTAAGTTTAAGTTCTTTGATAAATTGATCTTTGTACATGTTTAAGTATTGGCTAAAAGCTTTACTACTTAAAAGTTGTGACGGTGTTTTACAAATATCTCTTATTTCAAAAATCTCTTCCATTTTTTTCCTTGATGTGAATTATGCAGGTAATTTTATAAACCTATTAGAAAAATACAAGAAATAAATAATATGTATTCATAAAATGAATTAAATATTAATTGATTTTTTTTACATCAGCTTATAATAGTTTCTTCTTCGATTTCAGCATGAAATTGAATACCATATGTATTCTCATTATATCTAAATATTAGAACGGGAATAGTTCAAAAATTTAAGTTTTTGATATATGTAAATTTGTTAATTAGAAAGTAATTCTCATTCTAAATTTCCTCGTTGTTATTACTTGCTTTTTCGATATAATTTTAGAAAGAAATTTAGAAACCTCGACAGTCGCGAAACAGAATAATGAGTACTAAAAAATTAGTAAAAAAAAATATAAAGATTAAAGTTGATGAAGATATTTTTCTTAGAGTACTTAAATTAGACGATGTGGCTGAACCCTATGTTGAATGGCTTAATGACTATGAAGTAACCAAATTTACAGAACAAAAGTATTTTAAGCATACGTTAAAAAGTACTAAGAATTTCGTTAGCCAAAAATATGATTCAGAAAATGATTTGTTGTTCGGTATCTTTTTTGATGATACGCACATAGGAAATATTAAATTAGGGCCAATAAAATTTGATCACATGTCAGCTGAAGTTTCATACTTTATTGGTGAAAAAAGATTTTGGGGGAGAGGTATCGCTTCAAAATGTATAAAAACCATTATTCAACTTGCTGTTACAGAACTAGGCTTAAAAAAAATTAATGCTGGCTATTATGAAAATAATATTGTTTCGGCAAAGGTTTTAAAGAAATGCGGGTTTGTTGTTGAAGGAATTAAAATTAGTGAAATTATTTTTGAGAGCAAGCGTATTAATTCTGTATTGGTAGGATATGTATTAAATGATTTAGCAAAATCAAAGCGTTTATAGATTTTTTGCAATAAAACTATCATCAAACAAAATAAGCTTGGTGTTTAGCAATTTAAAATATGAATTAATAGTGAAAAGAAATACTTTGAAAAATCACTAATCACTAAAAGAAAACTAACGCTGTTGAATTAGCAAAAAGATTATAAATGAAATTACGCAACGAACTTTTTATGGAAAGACTTCATTTACACCCAATAGAGATATTATCAATAAATATGTTTCTAGATCAGGAGGGATGGATCACGATTGTATAACTTTACATATTTAAAAATTTTGTTTTTTTTCTTTTAAAAAAAAAACCTAAAAATACTAAATGTTCGATATTTATATGCTTAGAAACTATAAATTTTTTTATTTAAGGCTTTTAGAAATAATTTAAACTAAATTTTTTTGTATTTATAACGTTTTGGATTTATCATTAATAAGCCTGATATAAATAAACAAAACATTGATAGAAGCATTGAATAAGAATAATTATTTTGCATATCGATTAAAATTCCCGCGCAATATGGACCAATAATTTGACCAATACTAAATGCGGTCGTTAATATTGCTAGTGCCACCCTTATTTCTCCTTTATATCTTTTTTTTCCTTCCAACAAAACTAGTGCTACTGCAGATGGAACTCCTAACCCATAAAGGAAACACGAAATAATTAAGAAAAAATAGTTGCCTTCTAAAAGGCTAAAAACTACTCCTACCCCTGAAGTACAACATGCAATAAATAAGGATAGATCATAACTAAGTTTGGATAAAAATCTTTTCCATACAAGAATTGAAAAAAAACTTGAAATACCCACAATGAGCCACGCTATGAAATGAAAATTTTCATGAACTTGAACTTCTCTGACCAATGCTGAAATAAATGTTCCATATATTATGTATCCTATTCCAAAAAAAAAATACCCAAAAGATATTAGAACAAAACTAATGATTGACGGATCATCAACAAAGTATTCATTATTTTTAGTAATTTTTTTTATTTTTTTAAGGAAAAAAATAATTGGTAAACAAAAAATCAAACTAACAAGTGAAATTAAAAACCAGCTAATTTTCCAATGAAGATTATATAGAGAGGCAATCCAGATTACTAAAGTTCCAAAAAATATTCCAACACCGATTCCACAAAAATGCATTAACTGTAAATTCTTTTTATTCTTTAAACTAATCTGGCCAAAAATTATAACAGTAGCTAAAACAAAAATTAAGGCACTACTAACACCACTAAAAAATCTTATTAAACTAAACCAAGATAAATTTACGTTCATACCCATTAAAAATGTTGTAATTACCGAAAAAAGTAGTGAATAAATAAGTATGATTTTTATTTTTTGGTCAGATTTAAAAAAAATTGGAATAATTGAACCAATAAAATATCCAAAATAATTCCATGAAGCAATCATACCTAATGAAGCAGAATTAAAATTTAAATTGTTTTGCATTTCAGGCAAAATAGGAGTGTAACAAAAACGACTAAATCCAATTGCAACTGCAGTTGAGCAAATTCCCAAGAAAACTAACTTAATATCGTTCATATAATAATAGAACAGGTTTTACGAATATTAAAAAAAAATTGTATTGGTAACATCTATGATTTAAACATAAATATTAACAACTTTAAAATCTGAATTTAAAATAATCGATTATGATAAAATATGCATGATAAAATAAGTTTAAAAAGAACCCGACTAATTAAAGTCTTAAATAAAAAGAAAGTAACTCCTAATATGTTAAGAATTACTTTTACACATGAAGATCTATTTGATTTTCCCAATAATGAAAAAGGAGGATATGTTAAATTACTTTTTAAAGATAAATCTACTAATACCGAATTAGTCAGGCCTTACACAATTAGAGATTTTAGAAAAAAAAGATTAGAACTTGATATAGATTTTGCAATTCATAGCAAGGATTCTGGATATGCTTCCAATTGGGCAGCTGAGGCAAAAGTTGGAGATCAAATTTATATTTCTGGTCCGGGAGCAAAAAATTTAGTTGATTTAAATTCTAATTGGTTTTTCTTGGTAGGAGATATGTCTGCACTTCCAGCAATAAGTGTAAATATTGAAGAATTAGACGAAAATTCTACTGGTTTTGCAATCATTGAAATCCCTACCAAAGAAGATAAACAGGAAATAATAAAACCAGAAAATTTTACTATTGATTGGCTAGTAAATTCAGATCTAAAAAAAAGCTCTGAAAGATTATTGGAAAAAGTAAAACTAGTTAAATGGTTAACTGATAATCCCTTTGTATGGGTTGCCTGCGAATTCAACACAATGAAAGTTTTGAGAAATTTCTTTCAAAATGAAAAAAAAATAAAAAAAAAAAATATGTA
>JAOOJU010000024.1 GCA_028407765.1 Rickettsiales bacterium | reverse complement strand
TTTAAAAAAAGAAAAGATCTTAGATATTTCTAAAATTAATTGGAATTTAAATATTTTCGCAGTTAACTTAGAGAATATTAAAGAAAAATTACTAGAAATTAAAGAGGTTAAATCTGTAAAAATCAAGAGAACTATCAGTGGAGGAATAGAAATATATATTGTTGAAAAAGTTCCTTTCATGTATTGGGAAATGAATGGTTTAAAGAAAATTATTTCAGATAATGGTGAAGTATTAAATTTTCCAAACTTTAAAGAGGATCTATTGTTAGTAAAAGGTGAAAATGCAAATTCTAAGATT
Organism: Rickettsiales bacterium; assembly: GCA_028407765.1. Lineage (GTDB taxonomy): Bacteria > Pseudomonadota > Alphaproteobacteria > Methylaequorales > Methylaequoraceae > TMED211. The sequence continues at coordinate 14,430 of JAOOJU010000024.1, read as the reverse complement.
AAAATACTTATGGATAAAATAAAAAAACATAGCTTTCTTGCTAACCAATTTTTGAGTGCAGAATATATTGACAATTACAGGTGGGATATTTACTTGAAGAAAAATGTCCAGGTAAAACTACCTTTTGAAGAATTAACAGATAGCATAAAACTTTTAAATAAAATTATAAAAAATAACAATTTTAAAGAAAGCGACTATAGAATTATAGATATGCGAGTCATTGGAAAAGTATATTTCAAATAATTGCTATGATGAACTTTAAAAACAAGAAATTAGAGTGTGTTATTGATATAGGAACTAATAAAATAGTATGTGTTATTTTCGAAGTACAAAAAAATAATTCTTTTAATATTTTAAGTTGGAGTCAAAAAAAAAGCAATGGTATTTTTAAAAGTCAAATAAATAATGTAGACGATACATCTAAAACTATTAAAGAAGTTATAAGTGAAGCAGGTGATGTGAAAATTATTAAAAATAAGCCACTATGCAATATCACTGATATTCAAGTTTATACTAAAAAAAAATATAATGAAATTAATGTTGGTGGTATCAATATAAGTAAAAAAGAAATAAGAAAACTTTACAAAAAAAATATACAAAATTGTAATCTGTATAAAAAACGCCTAATTCATTCTATGCCTATAAATTTCAATTTGAATGAAGATCAAATTATTTCAGATCCAATTGGTATTGATTGCGAAAAGCTGGGTATAAACACTTTTAACATATGGATACATTCTAGTGTTTATAAAAACTTGGAGAGTTGCTTCAAGAAATCCGAATTAAATTTAGAGGAAGTTGTAGATTCTGGCTATGCGTCTTCAGTAGCTTGTCTAGATAATTTCAAAATGGATGATGACTTTGTATGTATAGATATTGGAGCTGGTTCTTCAAAAGTAGCAGCATACTATAAAGGAGGATTAGAATTTTTAAATTACACCGCATTGGGTGGTAATGACGTCACAAATGATATAAAAAATGGTTTGGAAATATCAAGTGAATTGGCTGAATATATTAAAGTATTACACGGAGGATTAGAATTTTTGTCAAATAAGAAAATTAATGTTGACTTAACTAACGGAAATCAAAAAGTTGTTACACAAAATTTATTACAAGGAATTATAAAGCCCAGATACGAAGAAATATTTGAAATAATTAGAGATAAACTGGATAAAAACCTAACAATGAAAAAAAGTGTTAATAAAATAATTCTCACTGGAGGTGCATGTCAAATTCCAGGTCTTAAAAAACTTTCAAAAAAAATTTTCAATAGAGAAACATTAATCTCCACTCCAAAATCAAGTTTTAAACAAATTAATAATAAACCAGAATTTAGCACAATCTTTGGCCTGATAAAAATTAGGTGTAATCCAAATATCAATAAAATTGTTCAATTAAATTCAGACAACAAAGTCGATAATTTAATGGAAAAATTTGATAACTGGTTATACGAAAGTTTCATGTGATTTTGAAATATATTGAAACTTTTTGTGATTAGATTTAATTATTTAATATGCTAAGGTGTTATAATGACTAATTCTGCATTGAACATAAAAACGAAAAATTCCAAGGAATTTTCCTCATCAAATTATCTTCCTAAAATGAATTTTGCAAAGAAGCAAAGAACTTTGGCTGGAACAATTATGTTTAATGGCATTGGGTTACATTCAGGAAAAAAAGTTGAAATGATTATCAGACCTGCAAATAATAATACTGGTATCGTATTTAAAATAAAAAAGAACACAAACTCCTTTATCAATATAAAAGCAGACTACAAAAATGTAACTTCAACCATTCTATCTACAACTATTTCTAATCAAGGATATTCCATATCAACTACTGAACATATCATGTCAGCATTGTATGGCCTAAATATTGATAACGTAGTAATTGAATTAACAGATAATGAGGTTCCTGTTATGGATGGTTCATCTCAATCCTTTGTTCACAAAATTAAAAGCGTTGGAACTATAGAACAAGATGATTTTGTTAGATCAATTAAAATTAATAGAGTTGTTGAAGTTCGTGATGATGACAAGATAGTCAGAGTTTCTCCTCATAATGAGACTATAATTACCTGTGAAATTAGTTTTGATTCTAAATTCATAGGAAATCAATCATTAAGTTTAGTTCTCAAACCTGAGATTTATGAAACTCAAGTTAGCAGTGCAAGAACATTTGGTTTTATTAAGGATGTAGATGCATTAAGAAAAAATGGTTTAGCGTTGGGAGGTTCACTTGAGAATGCTATTGTCATTTCAGATAAAAAAATTCTTAATAAAGATGGTTTGAGATTTAATGATGAATTCGTAAGGCATAAAACACTAGATTTAATTGGTGATATAGCTTTAGCTGGCCATAGAATAATAGGTTCTATATATAGTTATAAAGCAGGGCACGATTTAAATAATAAATTGCTTAGGAAAATATTTTCATCAGATGAAAACTGGGAATTTGTAGACACTTACTAGCTATTTTCCTAGTAAGATCATAATTATAATAGATTTTATCTCCATTTTTTGATAGAAATCCAAAAGGAATTTTATCACATGATTTTTATAAAACTAGTTACCTTATTTATTTTTTCTCTTTCATTTATATCCTGTAGCACAACAGATTCTACTACAGATAATACAGATTATTCATTACGAAGTGACACAATGATATATAATGAAGCATTAGACCATTTAAAAAGAAAAGAATTTGAATTAGCAAGCGAACTCTTTACTGAATTGGATCTTCAGCATCCTTATTCTAAGTGGGCAACAAAAGGCCAGCTAATGTCTGGTTTTGCCTTATATAAAGCTAATAAATATGATGAAGCTATTTTTGCACTAAGTAAATTTATTAATCTTAATCCCAACAATAAAAACTTACCTTATGCATTATATTTAAAATCATATTGTTATTATGAAAGAATAGCTTTAGTCACCAGAGATCAAAAGTTTGCAAAAAAAGCTTATGAATCATTTACAGAATTAAAAACAAAATATCCTAATTCACAATATTCAAAAAAAGCGAAAAATCATTTAGCTCTTCTAAAAAATCAACTTGCTGGAAAAGAAATGGCTGTGGGAAAATATTATCAAAAAAGAAAAAAATATCTAGGGGCGATACTTCGATATAAGACAATTATAAGAAGTTATAAAAAGTCAGCTCAAATACCTGAAGCACTATTTAGAATCACAGAATGCTATTTATCCATAGGGCTTGATCATCCTGCAATGAGATTTATCTCAATTTTACAATATAATTATCCAAAATCAGTATGGTTTAGTGATGCATCTGGACTCATACAAAAATATAATTTAAACGTTCAAAATGTTAAAAAGTATCAAGAAGGAAAATCTTTAGATATAGAAAAGATTGATATTGACGATTTTAATTTGATTTGAAATGCTAAGATATTTGTCAATAAAAAATATAGTTTTAATTGATGATCTAGAAATTGATTTTGGTAGGGGTCTTTGTGTTTTAACAGGTGAAACAGGTGCAGGAAAGTCCATTATATTAGATTCTCTTTGCTTAGTAATAGGTTATAGAGCTAATTATTCATTAAGACCTAACAATAATAAAGTTACAGAGGTGATATCTATTTTTTCAGAAATCAATAATGTATTAATTTCGGAAAGTCTCAGAGAATTTGGTATTCCAGAAAGTTCGGAAATAATTCTTAAAAGACAACTTACCTCAGATGGAAAAAGTAAAGCGTTTATTAATGATCATTTAGTAAGTCTAATGACCCTAAAAAAAATAGGTTCTCAATTAATAGAAATTGAAGGTCAATTCTCTGAACAAGGACTTCTTGATACATCAACACACATTGATATTCTCGATGAATATGGTAATTACGAAAAAGATTTAGATTTTCTCAGAAATACTTGGGAAGAATATCAAAACTCAAAAAAAAAATTAAATGAAGTTAAAAATATCTACGAAAAAAATATTAATAATAAAGATCAATTAGAGTTTGAAATTAAAGAATTAGAAAGACTGAACCCGCAGAATGACGAATATGAAATTTTATTGAATAAAAAAAAAAGTTTTATAAATTCGACTAAAATAAAAGAAAGTGTTGGAAAAGTTATTACTAATTTTTCTTCGGAGCATAATAAAGGAATCGAAGAATTATTTGCAGAAAATATTTCTCATATTGAAAAAATTATTGAATTTCTTGAACCTAACTTAAAAAGTTCATTAAAAGCTCTTGATACAATGCTAATTGAAATACAAGATTATAAGAATCGTTTTGAGGATTTTTATAGAGAAAATGTGTTAGGTAATAATAATATAGATGAACTTGAGGAAAAGATATATTTATACAAAAAACTTTCAACAAAACATGAATGTTCATTTAATGAACTAGTTAAAAAAAAAGAAGATTTAATAAAAGAATTAAATTCCATAGGTCTTAGTAAATTACACGTTGAAAAATATCAGACTAGGTCTAAAGAACTTGAAAAAAAATATTTTGATGTGGCTAAGACTGTTAATGCAAAAAGAGTTTCTAGTGGCAAACAAATAGACCGTCTTATAAATAAAGAATTACCTGAATTAAAATTAGAAAACTCTGAATTTAAAACTTTTATTCTAAATAATGAAACTATAGGTAATAAAGGTATTGATAAAATCATTTTTAAAATAAGAACTAACAAGAATTCTATACTTGATGAAATAAAAAAAATTTCCTCCGGGGGAGAGTTATGCCGATTTGCACTAGCTATAAAGGTTGTAACTTCAAATGAAAGTTCAAAATCTATAGTCTTTGATGAGGTTGACAGTGGAATAGGTGGAGCCGTAGCGGCCTCTGTTGGAGAAAGACTTAGAAAGTTAGGTAAAAATAGACAGGTGATCGTAATCACACACTCACCGCAGGTTGCATCTTTAGGTAATGAACATTTTAAAGTAACAAAAACTGAAAATAATGAAAAAAATTCAACAGATATTAGGAAATTGGGTCAAGAAGAAAGAGTCAGTGAAATTGCTCGAATGCTATCTGGAAAAAAGATCACTGATGAGGCATTAATGGCAGCCCGAAAACTACTAGAATTATAAATTAATAGGCCTTGTTTCATCAAATAGCCATTTACTAACCTTAGCGTTCAGGTGTCTATTTAACTTTTTATAAACATTTTCATGGTAATTATTTATCCATTCTATCTGATTATTATTGAGTAAAGAAACTTCAATTAAATTTCTTTTATATGGTGCTAATGTTAAAGTTTCAAATTCCAGAAAATTTTTAATTTTCGACTTTTTAACACAGATTAAGTTCTCAATCCTAATACCAAATTTATCATTTTTATAAAAACCTGGTTCATTAGAAATAATCATACCTGGCCTTAGATTAATATCCACTAAAGACTTAGAAATACTTTGTGGACCTTCATGAACGCCCAAAAAACTGCCAACACCATGACCAGTTCCATGACCATAATCCTCTCCAATTTCCCAAAGAGATTGTCTGGCGAAAGAGTCAATATGAACTCCTTTTGTGTTTTCAGGAAATCTAAGCATCGAAATATTTAAATGGCCTATTAGAACTCTTGTATATAAATTTTTGATCTCTGTGTTTACTTTCTCTTTTTTTCCAAAAATGATAGTTCTAGTAACGTCTGTTGTTCCATGAATATACTGAGCCCCTGAGTCACACAAAAATAATTCACCAAGTCTTAATTTATAAACCTTTGACCCTGATGGTTGATAATGAATAATTGCAGAATTAGATGAAGAAGCTGAAATTGTAGGAAAACTTAAAGATACAAATTTTTTATTTTTTTTTCTAAATTTTTCAAGCTTCTTTGCTACAACTATTTCGTCTAAACTTAATTTAGAGGAAACGTTATCTAACCAACAAAAGAAATTTGCTAATGCAATACCATCGTAAAAATGAGCTTTTCTTGATAAGTTTATTTCAACATCATTTTTAACTGATTTAAGTACTTTGCATGGATCTATTTTCAAACTAACTTTTGCTTCATTTGATTCAAGTATATTTAAGAAATGAAATGGAGAATATTTCTCTAATAACACCTTCTTATTACGTATCCCTTTGGTTAATTCTTTTTCAAATTCTAATTCATCAAAAATTTGAATATCTAACTCTTTTTTTAATCTCTTTATCGTTTGTGAGCTAACTTTCTCTATATCTATAAATAGCTTTATTCCAACTTTTTTTTTCATAATCAACCTTCCAAAAACAATTGGAGTATATTTTAAATCTCCTCCTCTTAAATTTAATAACCATGCTATTGACTCAGGTGAAGTTATTACGAATGAGTCAAATCCCTTTATATGTTTTTCTATGCTTTTTATTTTGTTATATGCTGATAATCCTGAATATTTTTTTTCAAGCAAATATGCTTTGATTGATTTTTGTTTTTTTTCTCTGCTCCATATATCGTCAATAATGATATCTTCGCTAAGAAAAACCTTATTTTTAGTTAATTTGCAAATTTCTAAAAATCTTTTTACAAATGATATGCTATTAATTTTAGTATCAATGGCAATACACAGATTTGCACGATCTAAATTTCTTTCAATCCATTGAAAGATATTTTCTTTTGATATGTCAATAATTTCAATATTTTCAACTAACTCTTCTTCAGCTTGCAAAAGGTATCTTCCGTCAGTAAAAAAAATTAATCTATTTTTTAATACAAAACATAAGCCGTTTGATCCAGAAAAACCTGTTAACCACTTTAATCTTAAATGATTCTCTGGAACATACTCATTCAAATACTCATCTGTTGAAGGAAGAATATAACCATCTATATTCATCTTCAATAATTTATCATTTAAAAATCTAAATTTATTTTTATGTTTTTTTTCCATTTTTTTTTAAAATTAAAGTCGTCCATTCATTATCTGTGAGTTTCTTTACTAGCTTATATCTTTTAGAATAATAAGAATATAATTGATTTAACTGATTTTCCAATATACCCGACAAAATTAAATAGCTATTATGTTTAGAATACTTATTGATTTCCTCAGACAAACTAATCAACGGATTTAATAAAATATTTGCCACAATTAAATCAAATTTTTTTGACCTAAGTTCTTTACTTTTAAAATCAAGAGCTTTTACAAATTTAACATTCTGAATATAATTTAATTTTTTATTTCTCATGAAATTGATTTTAGAATTTTCATCAAAATCTGAAGATAAAACTTTTTTTTTAGTTAATTTTGATAAAACTAAAGATAATATCCCAGAACCAGTTCCTATATCCAGTATATTTTTAAAATTGCTAAATTTATATAAAAACTCAATAGATCTTATTGCAAGAAATGTCGATGCATGCGTGCCAGTGCCAAAAGTATTACTTGCAGGAACTTTCAAAAAATATTTTTTTTGTAATTTATTTAGAAAATCTATATTTTGGCTAATTAAGAAAAATTCTGTTTTTATATCGAAATTTTGTACCTGGCCTTCTTTTACCCAGTCTTTATTTGGTATTATTTCTTTACTATAAAACTTAACTTCAACAAAAGGTATTAATAACTTCAGTTTTTTTTTTATACTTATTTCATCTTTACTATATATTTCTATCATCCATAGTGATTTAGTTTTGAACCAACTCATTGGGTAAAATTCGACGAAAAGAGTTATGATCTGTTCCAAATCTCGATCTTCAACATAGAAAACTACTTTCGCGCATTTAACTATTTTATGCTTTGTCAACAAAGTCACTAAAAATTTTCATAATCTCTTTTTTCTCGCTAAATCTGATTTGTAGTCTTTCACCACTTATTCCTAAAACAATTCCTTTACCGAATTCCGTATGTAAAACATTATCGCCTATTGTAAATTTTTTATTTCTATAAAATGTTTTCCTATAATTATTTACTGCATAACCTTTATTACTGTAATCTCGTTCTTGAATTAATATTTCACAACTTTTTTTGGGTAATTCTGTTAAAAATCTAGACGGGATAGTTCTATACATTGTCTGATTATATTGTTTTCGAGAATTAGCATAAATAATACTCAAAGATTCTCTTGCTCTTGTTATACCTACATAAGCTAATCTCCTTTCCTCTTCTAGGCCTTTATTACCCTGTTCATCAATACTTCTTTGGTTAGGAAAAATTCCTTCTTCCCAACCTGGTAAAAAAACATGATTAAATTCTAACCCTTTCGCACTATGCAAAGTCATCAATGAAACTTTCTCCGTGGAACTTGATTCTACACTATTATCAATAACAAGACTTACCTCTTCAAGAAACTCATAAAGTGAATCTCTTTTATCAATATCAAGGATTAGTTTCTTTAAATTCTCCAGCCTCCCTTCTGCCTCTGGAGTTTTATCATTTTGTAGCATTTCAGTATATCCAGTATCATCAAGAAGAGAGCCAGCAACCTCACTATGTTTTAATAATTTGAGCTTGTCTAAATGTTTATCATATACTTGAAAAAAATGTTTAAGGTGACTGGATACTTTTTTACTAAACTTATCTGCTTTCAAAAATTCCTGTAAAGATTTATACAGTGAGATCTTATTTATATTTGAATATTCATTTAATTTTGAAAGTGATCCCAAACCAATTCCTCTTTTTGGAACATTGATTATCCTCTCTAAAGCCAGATTATCTTCGTTATTAATCAAAACCCTAAAAAAAGAAATTGCATCTTTTATCTCTTTTCTTTCATAAAATTTTAATCCCCCTACAACCTTATATTTAATACTATCTTTTATAAATCTATCCTCAATTTCTTTAAATTGAAAACTTGCCCTTGTTAAAACTGCTACTTTATTTAGATTAACATCATTCTGATTAAGCTCTTTTATAATCTCACATATATGAATAGCCTCCAATGAATCATCTTCAACATTAATTATTTTAACTTTTTGTCCATCACCATCCGAAGTCCAGAGTTTTTTTCCAATTCTTTCTTTGTTTTCAGAAATAATATTTGATGCTGCAGTTAGTATATGGCCTTTGGAACGATAATTTTGCTCAAGTCTAATTATTTTTGAATTTTTAAAATCACTCTCAAAATTTAATATATTTTTTAATTGAGCGCCCCTCCAACCATATATTGACTGATCTTCATCCCCAACACAGCAGATGTTTTTATTCTTTTCAGCTAATAATCTTAATAAGAAATATTGAGATGTATTCGTATCTTGATATTCATCTACTAATATATATTTAAATCTTTCCTGATAATTCTCTAACAATTCTGTATGTTTTTTTAATAGATTTACTGGCTGAAGAATCAGATCACCAAAATCAACTGAATTAAATACTTGTAGCCTTTTTTGATAAAGTTCGTAGATCTTACTTAATTTTCCATTGGAAAAATGTTCAAACTCATGGTTAGATATTTGATTAAATGATAAACCGTTATTTTTAAGATTATCTATAAAATAACAATAATTTTTTGGTACAAATTTTTTTAAGTCTAAATCGAGCATTGAAATAACCTGTTTGATTAATCTTGTTTGATCATCTGTATCTAAAATAGTAAAATCACTTTTGAGTGATAAAAATTCTGCATGTTTTCTAAGTATTCTTGCTCCAATGGAATGAAAAGTACCAATAAACATACCTTCAACCGGATGTCCTATCAACTTTTCAACCCTAACTTTCATTTCAAATGCAGCTTTATTTGTGAACGTAACTGCAAAAACTTCAGAAGTCTTTGCCTTCCTCATAAAGATTAAACTTGCTAACCTTGTAGTTAATACTTTAGTTTTTCCGGTACCAGCACCAGACAATACAAGCAAAGGACCTTCGGTATTAAGAACAGCTTCTTTTTGTTCTTTATTTAAAGATCTAAGAAGATCATTGCCCGGTAAATTGACTTTTTCACTTTTATTCATAAAATTTGATTTTAAAATTTTCAATCATCATAACTTTTCGGTGAATAACTCAAATTTGGACCTAGCCATTTTTCAACAAACTCGACTGATACTTTCTTCCTTCTTGAGTAATCTTCTACTTGATCTTTATTAATTTTACCAAGTCCAAAATAGCTAGCCATAGGATTAGAAAAATAAAAGCCTGATACAGAACTCATGGGATTCATTGCAAATGATTCAGTTAAACTTACTTTGATATTTTTTTCTATTTCCAATAGGTCAAACAATGTTTGCTTTTCTGTATGATCGGGACAAGCTGGATAACCAGGGGCAGGCCTTATTCCTTGATATTTTTCTTTTATTAACTGATCATTTGTAAGTTCTTCATCTCTTTGATAACCCCAATATTTCTTTCTCACTTCTTGATGAACTTTTTCAGCTAACGCTTCAGCAATTCTGTCACCTAAAGATTTCATTAAAATTGAATTATAATCATCTTTCTTTGATTCATAATATTTGGCAGTTTCTTCAATGCCAGAACCTGCTGTAACTACAAAACCACCCAAATAATCATTTATTTCAGTACTTTTAGGAGCAATAAAATCTGATAAACAATAATTTGCCCTAGCTGATTTTTTTCTCTCAATTTGTTGTCTTAAGAAAAAAAACTTTTTTAAGACTTTGTTTCTTTTTTCATCAGAATAGATCTCAATATCATCATTATCAGAATTCGCTGGCCAAAATCCAAAAACTGCACTGGCCTGTGTTAAATTATTTTTAATAATTTTATCAAACATTTGTTGAGCATCTTTCCAAAGATCAGTTGCCGATTTCCCAACGACCTTATCATCTAAAATTTCAGGAAAGTTACCATGTAATTCCCAAGCTTGGAAAAATGGTTTCCAATCTATAAAAGGTCTAATATCATTAATATCTATATTTTTAATAATACGAGTTGATAATCTTTTCGGCTTCACTGGAGAGTAATTTTTCCAATTAATTTTTAATTTGTTTTTTCTTGAGTCTTCAATAGAAAATTTTGAGGATTTTTTACTTTTCTTAAAATAATTTTCTCTTATTTCTTTGTATTCTAAATCTATCATATCTTTAAATGGCAAACTGCTTTTATGAGAAATTAACTTGCTTGCAACTCCCACAGCTTTTGATGCATCTGGAACATATATGACACCATGTTTATACTCAGGAGAAATTTTGATGGCTGTATGAATTTTACTCGTTGTCGCTCCGCCAATCATTAAAGGGATTTTAACATTACTCCTACTTAATTCACTGGCAACAAAACACATTTCATCCAAGCTAGGGGTAATTAAACCTGACAAACCAATGATATTAACATTTTCTTTTATAGCAGTTTCAATGATTTTTTGAGAAGAAACCATCACTCCAAGATCTATTACGTCATAATTGTTACATTGTAAAACTACTCCAACTATATTCTTACCAATATCGTGAACATCTCCTTTGACTGTTGCTAATAGTATTTTGCCTTTGTTTTTGCTATGTGATAATTTATCTTTATCCATAAATGGCAATAAATATCCTACTGATTGTTTCATAACTCTTGCAGACTTGACAACCTGGGGAAGAAACATTTTTCCTGATCCAAATAAGTCTCCAACAATATTCATTCCATCCATTAAGGGCCCTTCAATTATATCAATGGGTAATTTATATTTTTTTCTCAAATCTTCTGTATCTTCGTCCACAAAATCATTAATTCCATTCACCAACGCAAACTTTATTCTCTCATCAGGTTTTTTCTTCCTCCACATAACGTCAATCTTTTTTTTCACCTTCTTTCCTGAGAATTTTTGGGAAATTTCTAATAATTTTTCAGTAGCGTTATGTTTTCTATTAAATAAGACATTTTCAATTGCAAACTTTAACTCCTTGTCAATTTGCTCATATATAGTAATTTGACCAGCATTAACAATCGCCATATCTAAACCAGCTTTTATTGCATGAAATAAAAAGCATGAATGCATTGCCTCTCTCACTTGGTTATTTCCTCTAAAACTAAATGAAACATTTGATAAGCCACCTGAAGTCAAAGAACCAGGTAAATTATCTTTAATCATTTTAGTTGCCTCAAAAAAATCTTTAGCATAATTATTGTGTTCATCCATTCCTGTTGCCACAGCAAAAATGTTTGGGTCAAAAATTATATCTGAAGGATTAAAATCAACTTTTTCTGTTAAAATTTTATAAGCTCTTCGACAAATACTATATTTTCTGTCTGCTGCTTCAGCCTGTCCTTTTTCATCAAATGCCATAACAACAACAGCAGCTCCATATGCTTTTATTAACTCCGCATATTCAATAAAAGTTTTTTCCCCCTCTTTTAAACTGATAGAATTAACAATTGACTTTCCTTGTACACATTTAAGACCAGCCTCTATTACAGACCATTTAGAAGAATCTATCATAAAAGGGACTTTGGCAATTCCAGGTTCTACTGATAATAAGTTCAGGAATTTCGTCATTGCCATCTCGGAATCTAATAGACCTTCATCCATATTGATATCAATTATTTGTGCACCATTATCCACTTGATCTTTTGCAATACTTACAGCATCTTCAAAATTATCGTTTAAAATTAAATTTTTAAATTTTGCTGAACCAGTAACATTTGTTCGTTCACCTATATTAATAAAATTAGAGATTTTTTTTTTCATAAAACTAATAATTAAATGTTTCAAGTCCCGCTAATCTAAAGCTATTATTTTTTTCAATTGAAACTCTTGGCTTTATATTTTTAGTGTATTGTTTAAGAGCTGTTATATGCTCCGGGGTCGTTCCACAACAACCACCGATTATATTTAAATAGCCTAATTCGCCCCATTTTTTTGCAAATTCACCCATACTTTCTGGTGTTTCATCATATTCACCAAAGGCATTAGGGAGACCTGCATTTGGGTGAACGCTTACATTAGTTTCCGAAATTCTCGATAATTCTGCGACGTATGGAGCTAATTCTTTGGGTCCCAATGCACAATTGAGACCTACGCTTATCGGTTGAGAAAATATTATAGAGTTATAAAATGCTTCAAGTGTTTGTCCTGATAGAGTTCGTCCTGAAAGATCAGTTATAGTTGCTGAAACCATAATATGAATTTTTTTTTTAAGTTTTTTTTCTTGTTCGAAAATTGCCATTAATGCAGCTTTTGCATTCAATGTATCAAAAATCGTTTCTATTAAAATAAAATCTGAGCCTCCTTTAATTAATGCTTCAATAGAAGTTTTGTAATCAGCTTTTAGTTGGTCAAAAGTTACATTTCTAAAACCTGGATCATTTACATCCGGAGACATTGAGCACGTTCTATTTGTTGGTCCCAGAACTCCCGCAACAAATTTTTTTTCTTTTGGATTTCTATGCAAAAAATCATCGACTGCTTTTCTTGCAAGTCTGGCACCTTCATAATTTAGGTCATATGAGAAATCTTCAGATTCATAATCAGCCTGAGAAATTTTTGTGGAATTAAATGTATTGGTTTCAAGAATATCTGACCCAGATTCAAGATATTCAGTATGAATGTCGTAAATAACGTTACTCATGGATAAGTTTAAAATATCATTATTACCTTTAAGAGGTTTTTTCCAATTTTTGAAATTATCACCTGTAAAATCTCTCTCACTTAATTTTAATCTCTGGATCATGGTCCCCATAGCACCATCTAATAATAAAATTCTTTTTTTTAATAAATTTTTAAATTCTTTTAACATAACTAAAATCTAATCCTCCAAAGTTCTTATTCCAAGAATGTGACAAATAGCAAAAGATAAATCGGCTCTATTTAAGGTGTAGAAATGAAACTCATTAATTCCCTCTTTAACTAAATCTTTACATTGATCTGCCGCTATATTTGCTGCAACCAGTTTTCTTGTTTCGGGATCTGAATCCAATCCTTTAAACATATTTTGTAGCCAAATTGGTATGGTGCAATTCATACTCTGAGAAAACTCAAGTGTTCTTTTACAGTTAGTAATCGGTAAAATTCCAGGGATGATTGGTATTTTAATATTTTTCTTCCTAACTTTATTTAAAAAATTCAAATAAACTCCATTATCAAAAAAAAATTGTGTTATTGCTCTAGTTGCTCCGAGATCAATTTTTTTTTTAAGGTAGTCAATATCTTGTTCGGCATTTTTTGACTCAGGATGACATTCAGGATAGGCAGAAACAGTTATTTCGAAATCATTAACTCTTTTTAAAACTTTAATTAAATCCGTGGCAAATTCGAGTTCTGAGGTATTTTTTTTTTCATTCAATGGATTATCACCTCTTAACGCAACAATGTGTCTTATACCATCTTGCCAATAGTTTTCTGCTATTTTATTAATTTCTCCAACAGTAGATCCAACACAAGTTAAATGTGCAGCAGGTTCAATAGATGTTTCCTTAATTATTTTTTTGACTAATTCATGAGTTCTTGATCTTGTATTTCCCATGGCTCCGTATGTTACGGATACAAATTGAGGATCTAATGGCTCAAGCCTTTTTAAACTTCTCCATAAAGTTTGTTTCATTTGTTCATCCTTTGGAGGAAAAAACTCAAATGAAACTCTAAGATCATTATTTTTATTTATCATATTTATTAAT
>JAOOJU010000023.1 GCA_028407765.1 Rickettsiales bacterium | reverse complement strand
TATTAGCTTTAAAGTTCTGTATTCTTCTTTTAGTTAATGGTGACATATGCTACTGAATTACCTTTTTTCAAAATCGATTCTTGGATCAATAAAAATATAAGTTAAATCACTTATTAATTTTAAAAGTAAACCAATTAAAGTGAAGATATATAAGCTTCCAAACACAACCGGATAGTCCCTTCCCAAAGCGGCCTCAAACCCTAATAAACCAAGCCCATCTAGTGAAAATATGACTTCTATCAGTAATGATGATGTAAAAAGAATACTTATAAATGCAGCAGGAAAACCTGATATGACTATTAGCATAGCATTTCTAAATACGTGTCCATAAAGAACATCTTGCTGACTGAGGCCTTTTGATTTTGCTGTAATCACATAATGTTTATTAATTTCATCTAAAAATGCATTTTTAGTCAACATAGTCAAACTTGCAAAACCTCCGATCACCATAGCAAAAACTGGTAGAGCTAGATGCCAAAAATAATCTAATATTTTTTTGAATGCCGAAAGTTCATTCCAGTTATCGGATGTTAGTCCACGAAGTGGAAAAATATCGAAATAACTTCCACCAGCAAATATTACGATAAGAAATATTGCAAATAAAAAACCAGGTATAGCATAACCAATAATTATTAATGATGATGTATATAAATCAAAGTCGCTTCCATCTCTTACAGCTTTCTTGATTCCAAGTGGAATAGATATCAAATAAATGATTAATGTCGTCCATAAGCCTAATGAAATTGAGACTGGTAGTTTTTCTATAATTAGGTCTAAAACTTTTTTATCTTTATAAAAGCTTTCCCCAAAATCAAAGACTATAAAATTTTTTAACATTTCAAAAAATCTTTGGAGAGGGGGTTTATCAAAACCATATTGTTTTTCAAGTTCTTTAATTAAGTCAGGGTCTATTCCCTGAGAACCTCTGTATTTAGATTCTTTAAAAGAAGATTGCACACTTTTTTGAGTAGATTGATTTTGTTCTCCACCAGAGGAGGTGAATCTTTGTGTTACAGAAACTTCATTTCCTTTAATTTGTGCGATTGCTTTTTCAACAGGGCCACCAGGTGCAGCTTGAATAATTAAAAAATTTACTGTAAGAATTCCAAAGAGTGTTGGAATTATTAATAGTAATCTTTTTATTATATAATTAAACATTTTTCTTCTTCTTAAAATATCTATAAAAAAATAGTATCAGAAATAAAATTAAAACAAGGAAATACTCTTTATATCCATTTTTCTGCAAATTTTCTTCTTCTATGTTTGGTTTTGCTAATCTATTATCTTTTTCTTTGTCATACCACCAGAAATCGAATCCTAAGTCATATTTTGGACTTACAAGAGGTCGTGAAAATTTATTCCAATATGCCACCCTGTAATGATCGATGTGGAATTGTGGTATGATATAATGATTAAATAAAAGGATTCTATCCAAAATTCTTGAATATATTATAAGGTCTTCTCTATTCTCTGATTCAATCAGTTTATTAATAATTTCATCTAAAACTGGATTTTTTACGCCTGAAATATTCATGCTTCCTTTTTGATCAGCTGCTTTCGAACCCCACCAGTTTTTTTGTTCGTTTCCTGGAGAAATTATTGAACCAAAATTTGATACGACCATGTCAAAATCGAATTCCTCAAGTCTTTTTTGATATTGTGAGTCATCCTGAACTGTTCTGATAGAAACATCGATTCCAAGCTTTTTATAATTTCTTTTTAAGGGTAAAACAATTCTTTCAAAAAGGGGTGATCTTAATAAAATCTCAAATTTCAGTGGTTCCATAGTTTCTTTATTAACTAAAATATCATTTTTAATTATCCATCCTTCTTTCTTTAATATTCTTCTGGCAATTCGTAAGTTTCCTCTGAGTGTATTTTGATTCCCTAAAGTGGTTGGAGGATTGTAGATTTCATTAAAAATCTCTTCTGGAATTTTTCCTTTATAGTTATTAAGAATTTTTAATTCTTTTTTATTAGGCAAGCTCTGTGAAGATAATTCAGAGTTATCAAAAAAACTTTTCGTTCTTTTATACGCTCCATAAAATAAATTTTTGTTGGACCATTCAAAATCAAATGCATAAGAAAGTGCTTTCCTAACATTTTTATTTTTAAATATCGGTTTTCTTAGGTTAAAAGCAAAACCTTGCATACCACTTGGTCTTTCATAAGGTATCTCTTCAACGATGACTTGACTATTTCTAACTCCTTTAAAATCATAAGCAGTCGCCCAGTTTTTTGATGAATTTTCCAGTTTGAAGTCAAATGCACCTGATTTAAAAGCTTCCATTGCAACTGTCTCATCCCTGTAGAAGTCAGTATGTATTTCACTAATATTATATCTGCCTATATTTACGTTTATATTTTTTCCCCAATAATCTTTATTTTTCGTCAGTGTTATACTTCTTCCTGGAACTACTTCAGATACCAAGTAGGGTCCACTTCCGAGAGGAGGTACCATAGTTGTTTTTTCAAATTCTTTATTTTCCCAATACTTTTTTGAGAAAATTGGTAATTGGTAACCTATAATTAGAGGTAATTCTCTATTTCTTTCACCTTTAAACAAAAATTTCACTTCTTTTTCATTTATTTTAGTTACCTTGTCAACTTGACTGTAGTAGTTTTTCCAGAAAGGATGTCCTTTTGTAGTTATTATTTTAAAAGAAAAAATCACATCATCTGAAGTTACTGGAGTTAAATCGGAAAACCTTGCCTCTTTCCGAATTTTAAAAGAAACCCAGGATCTATCTTTAGGAACTTTAATAGATTCAGCGAGTAGACCATATTGACTAAATGCTTCATCAGAGGAGGATTTCATTAGAGTTTCAAATAAATAACTCATCTGCCATGCAGCTACACCCTTAAGAATATAGGGATTTAAATTATCAAAAGTCCCAATTGAGGCAAGTTTAATTCTTCCTTCTTTTGGAGCATTAGGATTAGCATATTCAAAGTTTTTAAAATTCTTTGGGTACTTAAGATCACCATGCATTGCTATTCCATGTTGATATTCCTCAGAATTTACTTCTGTATTTAGTTGAAAAAGTAAGCATAGAATAATTAAAATATTTTTCATATTATTTAATTTTATTTAAATAAATCATGGCTTGAGAATATGATTTTTCTGATTTTGCCGCAATAACTTTACCGTCAGATTTAGTTGTGAGAGAGCTACCAGACCAATCGCTAATAATACCCCCTGCTTCTTTTATTAGTGCCACCTGTGCCATATAGTCCCATGGTTTCATATTAGCCTCAATGATTAAATCTATTTTACCGGACAACAACAAACCATATGCATAACAGTCGGTTCCAAATATAGGAAACTTAACTTGTTCATAAATTTTTTTTAATATCTCAAGATGTTCACTATCAAACATAAGTAAAGAGGTAGAAGAAAGAATACAATCTTTTAGATGCTTCTTATCATCATCAATTTTACAAATATCCAAATTTTTTTTTACTCCTAAACCTTTAAGGCCTTTCCATCTCTGGTTGAGTATGGGAATATCAATTAATCCTAATATTGGAATATTCTCTATAGTTAAACACAGAAGTGTTCCAAATAAAGGTTTTCCAGCAATGAAACTATGTGTGCCATCAAGCGGATCGATAATCCACTGATGAGAAGAGTTTGGATTTTGATATCCATACTCTTCACCAATAACTCCATGTTCTGGAAATTCCTTTTTTAGCTCCTTTATAAATAGTTCTTCGATCTGTTGATCTACTTCTGTAACCATTGAACCATCTTTTTTTGTTTCAATATTGAAGGATTCTTCAAATTTTTTTTTTAATATCTTTCCACTTTTATCAGCAAAATTATTGGCGAAATCAAGGAAGTCATTTAGTTGATATTGCATTTATTTTAATGAGTTTAAATATGCAATTAGATCTAATCGATCAGTTTCTTTTTTTATACCCTTATAGATCATTTTTGTACCTGGAATATACTTTTTTGGATTTTCAAGGAATGCAAATAAATTTTCATTATCCCATCTTTTATTATATTCTTTCAAAGCATTTGAATATTTGAAACCTTCTATTGTAGATGACTTTCTTCCCACTACTTTCCATAGAGGTGGCCCCATTTTTATTTTCATATTACTTGTGAAATCATGGCATGCATTACATTGTTTTGAAATTTTTTTTCCTTTTTCAACGCTTGCTATTAGTAATAAATCACCAATATCTTTTTTCTTAATTTCTATTCCTTCATTCTCCGTTGTAATTTGCTTATTGACAATTTTTTTTTGTTCAATTTCTTCATGAAAAATAGGGTAAGAGTTTTTAGTTTTTTCTTCATAAAAAAAAATTTCATCCATGACTCTGAGGCTTTGTATTAAAATCAAAACGCTTAATAAGGATAAGAAATATTTATTCATACTATATATTTAGTATTATTTTGTTATTTTTAAATAGTATAAAAACAGTAGAGCTTTGATCAATAGAAATAAAAAAAAATTAAAAGTCTTAGTTTTAATTCCATCAAGACTAGAATCTATAAGACTGCCTAGAAAACCATTAAGGAAAATTTTTGGAATTCCCATGATAGTCAGAGTTGCAAATAGAGCAAAAGCAATGAATATAGGAGAAGTAATAGTTGCTTCTGGTAATAAGAGTATTTGTAATGTATTAAAAGAAAACTCTGTAGAATGTTTTTTAACAAGTGAAAATCATAAAAGTGGTACTGATAGGATCTATGAAGTTTTCAAGAAAGTTTTTAGGAAAAATATTGATGTAATTCTAAATATACAAGGAGACTTACCTTACTTCAGAAGTGAATTAATTTATGAAACAATCGATTTAATGAGTGATAAAACAATTGATATTGGCTCTGCTATTTGCGATCTGAAGGAAGAAGAAATTTTAGATAAAAATATTGTCAAGGCTTATGTTGAGTTAGATAAAAAAAATCGTGGTATAGCGATTGACTTTGTGAGAGAAACCAAAGAAAAAAAAAATTATTATCATCATATTGGAATATATGCTTATAGACCTGATACTATAGAAAAATTTATTAAATTAAAGCAAACACAAATCGAAAAAGAAAGAAGACTTGAGCAAATGAGAGCTCTTGAAAATGGGATGAGAATCAAATTGGTGAAGGTCAAAGAAAACCCTCCTAGTATAGATACTTTAGATGACTTAAAAAAAATTAGATTATTTTTTAAACAAAATGATGTTTAATAATAAATATTATTTAATTATTGAGGAAAAAAGTTGAAGGTTATATCTTTTCAAGGAATGTACGGTGCTTACTCTGACCTGGTATGCAGGAAGTTTTATAAGTCATACAAGACCATGCCCTGTAAGACTTTTGAAGAAACCCTTCGTGCGGTTGTTTCAAATAGATCTACTTTAGCAATGATTCCTGTTGAAAATACAATTGCAGGAAGAGTAGCAGACATGCATTTGCTTCTTGAAAGAACTAATTTAAAAATAATCGCTGAATATTTTCATAAAATTGAACACCATTTACTTGGCAAATATAAATCAAGACTTAAAGATATTAAAGATGTCTATAGCCATGTGCATGCACTAACCCAGTGTAAGAAAAATATTCTCAGAACAAAACTTAACCCGATTAACTTTATAGATACTGCTGGAGCAGCATCTTATATAGCAAATTCTCATAAGATTTCAGATGGAGCGATAGCTTCAGAGCTATCGGCTAAAATTTATAATTTAAGAATTTTGAAAAAAAATATGGAAGATTCACCGGTAAATATTACTCGCTTTTTAGTATTTTCTAAAGCATTTGGTAAAGCAAATATAAAAAAGAAAGTAATAACAACCATAGTTTTTAATACTAGAAATTTACCTGCTTCACTCTACAAGGCTTTAGGTGGATTTGCCACTAATGGTATCAATTTAACTAGATTAGAAAACTTTTTTAGTAATAAGAATTTTGAACAATCATCTTTTCTTATTGATATAGAAAGCCATCCTGAAAATAAATCATTTCTTAACGCTTATGAAGAATTGAAGTATTATTCGTCAAAAGTAAAAATCCTTGGTTATTACGAAGCATCTAATTACAGATCATTAATTAATTAATTAATTCCAAACTTTTTTATTAAATGTTAAATTAATTCGGGAGTTGAAAATAGGCAGTTACTTCGGTAACCCGGTCAGGACTGAAAAGTAGCAGCTGTAACGATAGTATTCTGGGTTATATTCAACTCCTTTAAATAAAAATGTATCAATATGTCTGAAAATAATCATTATGTAGTATTAGCTAGGAAATATAGACCTAAAAAGTTATCAGATTTGATCGGACAAGATGAGATAAGAACGATTTTAAAGGGTGCTTTAAGACTTAATAGACTGGCTCACGCATATCTCCTTTCCGGAACAAGGGGTGTAGGAAAAACTACTTTAGCTCGAATTATTTCAAAGGTGGTAAATTGTTCATCAAAGACTGAAGATTTAGTTGGCGATCCATGTGGAAAATGTGAGAATTGTATTTCAATTGATAATGAAAGTAATATAGATGTTGTCGAACTTGATGCCGCTAGTAGGACTGGAGTAAGTGATGTTAGAGAGATAATAGAAAATATAAATTATAAACCAGTCTCTGCATTAAAAAAGATCTATATTATAGACGAAGTACACATGCTCTCTAAAGCAGCATTTAATGCCTTGTTGAAAACATTGGAGGAACCACCAAATGATGTTTTATTTTTGTTAGCAACAACTGAGACAGAAAAAATACCAATTACAATTTTATCAAGATGTCAGCATTTAGAGTTAAAAAGAATCGATACTAAAGTACTTTCTGAGCACATAATGAAAATATCTTCACATGAGGATATTTCATTAGACAAAGAAAGTTCAGATATCATAGCGAGATCAGCAGAAGGATCTGTTCGAGATGCACTTTCAATTCTTGATAATGTTTTGACAAGAGGAAATTTAATTACGAAAGAAATAGTCAACGAAGTCCTCGGCTTATCAGATCTAACAAAAGTTTTTTCCTTATTTGACTCGATATGTAGAGGTAATGTTAGTGAATCTTTAAAAGTTACTAATTCCATGTATATAAATGGTGCTTCATTAGAAAGATTAGCAAAAGAAATATTGAATATTATATACTACACCGCGAGATTTAAGTCAGAATTTAGTGAAGAAGATATTAATTTGAACGAGTATGAAATATCTATTTTTAAAAAATATGCAAAAAATCTTGATATGGATGTAGTCATTCGTTTTTGGGAGACTATGCAAAGATATTTTGACGAGTTAATTAAATCATTTGATCAGAGAAAATCATTTGAAATGATAGTGATTAGGTTGTGCTACATATCACTATTACCAACGCCTTTTGAGGCCCTTAATAAAAAAGAAGAGATTGTTGAATCAAAAATTCAAAATAATGTTTTGCCAAAAAATCGTATTAGTAGAGACTTTTTACAGAAAAATAATTTAGCAGAAAAAAAAGACCCAGTGATTAACAATGAAATTGAAAATAAAGCTAAAACAGTTTCTTTAGGAAAAGGGTCTTTAAAAAAATTTGAAAAATTAGTAGATATGATAGAAAAAAAATCTGAGTTTATGATTTCTCATCAATTAATAAATAATTTTAAACTAGTCTCAATAAAATTACCCGAGGAAAATGGAAATACAGGAATACTAGATTTAAAAAATTTATTTGAAATAAAGGCTCAAGATAACATTCTTTGGAAAGTTTCAAAGATTTTAAAAGATATAACAGGTTACCGGTGGCTTGTTTCTATAATTTCGAATGGTGGATCAAAGACATTAAATGAAGTTTATCTTGAGAGAGAAGAATTAAGAATTAAAACAATTTCTAATGAAAGTGAAATAAAAAAATTACTTGAAATTATTCCAGGTTCTGAAATAGTCTCAATTGAAGAGTCTAAAAATTAACTAAATAAAAGGAAAAATATTTAAAAATGAATAATATGTCTCAGATTATGAAGCAAGCTAAGGCGATGCAGGAAAAAATGAATGAGTTACAACAAAAAGTTGAGAAAGAAGAAACAGAGGGATCTTCTGGGGGTGGTTTAGTAAAAATAACATTAAATGGAAAGTATGTAGCTACTAAAGTCAGTATAGACCCTTCTTTGATGAAAGAAAATGAAACTGATATACTTGAAGATTTAATTATCGCAGCAATAAATGATGCAACAAAAAAAATAGCTGAAAATATGAATAATCAATTAGGTTCAATCTCAGGAGGAATTGATTTGCCACCTGGAATGAAATCTCCTTTCTAATAGATAGTATTAATGTCTTCAAGTCTAGAAGATCTGGTTAAACTCTTTTCTAAATTTCCAGGTTTAGGTCCAAGATCTGCAAGACGAGCAGTTTTTTATATTCTTAAGAATAAAGATAAGCTTATCCCAAAATTATCTAACTCTTTACTTTCTCTCAAAGAAGAACTTAAAGATTGTGTAAATTGCGGAAATATAGATACTGTTGATCCATGCAATATATGTAATAATTATAAGAGGTTAAAGACGAAAATTTGTGTTGTCGAGGAAGTGTCTGACCTTTGGGCAATAGAAAAAAGTAATTCATTCAATGGTCAATATCATGTGCTTGGAGGAGTGTTATCTGCAATTGATGGTATAGGTCCTGAAGAACTTAATATTTCGAGTCTTTTACAAAAATCAAAAGAAAACAATGTTGATGAACTAATTCTTGCAACAAATGCAACAGTAGAGGGACAATTAACAGCACAATTTATAGCAGAACAATTTTCCAATACTAAAATTTTAATTACAAGGTTAGCTCAGGGTCTTCCTCTTGGTAGCGAATTAGATTATATTGATGAGGGAACACTCAATACAGCCTTTAACTCTAGAAATAAATTCTGATCAATCTTTAATATCAAGATTTAGAATACTATTTGTTTTATTGGTTATTTTTTTTGTAGTAATTAAAATATCGTTTAAATCATTTTGTGCACCTGAGAAATGAGTATCTAATTTTTTAACACGAGTTTCAAGTCTTTGTAACTCATTAGTTAACTGATTAAGTTGATATTGAATGACATCAGCATTTTCTTTAATTTTTTTGTCTTTTAAAATGCTCTGAATAGAAGTCAATATAACCCATAATGTGGTTGGAGAAATGAGAAAAGATTTTTTATCATAAAATACTTGAGAGATTTCCGGGAAATATCTAAAAATTTCTATATAAATTGATTCACTCGGTATGAAAATTAATGCTATCTCAGAAGTTTCTCCTGGTATTATATATTTTTTACTTACATCATCGATATGTTTAAGAATATCATTTTTAAAACTTTTTAAATTACTGTCTTTTTGCTGCTTATTTGTAGAATTAACTACTTTCTCAAAACCCTCTCTTGGAAACTTTGCGTCAATACAAAGAGCACCAAGAGGACCAGGAGACTTAATTATACAGTCAACTCTGGTATTATTTGATAAAGTTTTTTGAAATTCAAAATGTGCACTAGGAAGATAGTCCTTTATTAAATTTTCTAATAACATCTCTCCAAACCTTCCTCTTTTAGAAGTATTAGATAAAATGTTAGTTAAGCTTATAACATTCTCAGATAAACTAGAGATATTATTCTGAGCATTATCAATCAGGCTAATTTTTTCTCTTATAAAATTAATATTATTTGTTTGTTGTGAGTTTGATTTTTCAACTTTTAAATCAATCTTACTAATATTGTTTTCAATTAGCTCAACAATATTTTTTTGAAGATTATCTTGCCTTTCTAATAAAACTTTAAGCCTTTCTTTATTTTCTGACCCTCTTGAAAAAAAGAAATTAAAACCAACTATTATGAAAACTCCAAATATAAAAACTATCAAAAGATTTAATTGAAAATTTTCTACCATTGATAAATCCAATTTTTTTTTATAATTTAAAGTATAATGAGTTTACTTAAAATTTTAACAATACCTGACCCAAGATTAAAACACAAATCGTTAGAGGTTAAAGCTTTCAATAATGAGACCAATATAATCGTCAAAGATATGTATGAAACTTTATATGATTCGGGAAATGGTATTGGCCTAGCAGCTCCACAAGTAGGTATATTAAAACGAATTGTTGTTATAGATTTAAAGGAAGAAAATATTTCTAAACAAATCACGTTAATAAATCCAAAAATATTAAATAAATCAAATGATACTTTCATTAATGAAGAAGGTTGTTTATCTGTCCCAGAATACTATGCAGAAGTTGAGAGGTCCAGAGAAATAGAATATGAATGGTATAATCAAAGTGGCAAAAGAAATAAGTCATCAGCTGATGGACTTTTATCAATTTGTATTCAACATGAAATTGATCACCTTAATGGAATTTTATTTATTGATTATCTATCTTCTCTAAAAAGAAAGATGGCCTTAGAGAAATTAAATAGAATAAAGAAAAGAAATAAATAAAAAAGTAATATTTAAATATGAATGATTTAAGTAAAGTTAAGATTGGCTTTTTTGGAACACCACTTTTTGCCTTAAGAGTATTAAAACAACTAAAAATTAATTTTGCAAACATCAAATATGTTGTCACACAAAGACCAAAGCCCTCTGGTCGAGGACAGAAGACAAATTTATCTGCAGTTAACAAATGGTCAGATTTGAATGGTATAAAGGTTTTTAATCCAAATAATACAAAAGACCCAGAGTTTATAAAAACTATTCTAGCAATAGAAGTTGATTTTATAGTGGTAGTAGCATACGGGCATTGGATTTGTGAAGAGATATTAAATTATCCAAAGTATATGAGTTTAAACGTACATGCTTCTCTTTTGCCACTATGGCGTGGAGCAGCACCAATTCAAAGATCTATTTTGAACGGAGACAAAGAAACAGGAGTTTCAATTATGAGGGTTGATAAGAAATTAGATTCAGGTCCGGTTATTTCAAAAAAAAAAATAAAGATTGAATCTGATTATTGCTCAGGCTTTCTTCATGACAAACTCTCTGAATTAGGATCTAAACTAATTATATTGGCAATAAAAGAAATTTTCTTAGGAACTCATAAACTTTATTTTCAAAATGAGCAGTTAGCAACTTATGCAAATAAAATCACTAAGGAAGAAACAAAGATAATTTGGAATTACAAAGCGGATTATAATCAAAGGTTTATAAGGGCATTTAATCCTTGGCCAGGAGCATGGACAAATATGATATTAAAGAAAAAATTTAGAATTAAAATTTTAGAAAGTGAAATTATTAACGATAAAAAAACCTTAAATTTTAATAAAAAACCTGGATTTTGTTCTGGTCAACTTATTGTCAAATGTAAAGAAAATAGTTTAAAGATTCTAAAATTACAAAAAGAAGGAAAAAAAATTATGTCTGCTGAAGAATTTTTGAATGGAAGTAATTTTGAAAGTTGTTTTTTAGAATGAAATTATGAGAATAAAACTTCTTATAGAATATGATGGGACAAATTATGTTGGTTGGCAAAAACAAAAGAAAGGTATATCTGTTCAAAAAGAAATTGAAACTTGTTTAAAAAAATTATTTAACAAAGAAATTGTATTATTTGTAGCAGGTAGAACAGACTCTGGGGTACATGCTATGGGGCAAGTTGCACATTTTGATATACATTCACAAATAAACCCATCAAAAATTAGCTCTGCAATAAATTTTTATTTGAATGAGTCGGACAATAATATTTCAATACTGGAATCAAAAGAAGTTGATAAATCATTTGATTCAAGATTTTCCGCAAAAAAGAGAACTTATTTTTATAGAATATTGAATAGAAAGAGTCCTTCTCCTTTACTAATAAATAGGGCTTGGTTTGTTCCATATTATCTCGATACTAATGACATGCTGGAGGCATCTAAATATTTAATTGGAAAACATGACTTTAATTCATTTCGTTCTAGCCAGTGTCAGGGAAAAAATTCTATAAGATCTATTGATGAAATAACTATTTTAAGAAAAGGCGATGAGATTCATTTTTCTATTTCTGCTAAATCTTTCCTACACAATCAAGTGAGAATTATTGTAGGAAGTTTAGTTAATGTGGGACGAAAATTTTGGAAGAAAGATAAAATAAAAGAAGTTTTAATGCAAAAAATAAGAACAAAAGCTGGTCCGACTGCACCTTCACACGGTTTATACCTTGAAAAAATAAGCTATTAAAAAAAGATTGATTTAAGAAATTCAAAATATATTTTCGATAGTTTTTTAATATCAGATATTTTAACGTTTTCATTTACTTGGTGCATTGTATTGCCGACTAGACCAAATTCTATAACTGGACAAATACTTGAAATAAATCTTGCATCAGAAGTACCACCACTGGTACTCATTTCCGGTTTTAATTTCAAAACTTTATAAATTGCTGAACTTAGACTTTTAGATAGTTTATCTGATGAATTATAAAAAGATTCACCAGATACTTTCACGTCTAGTTTATAATTATCACCAATAGTATCTAGTCTTTTTCTTAAAAGAGATATTAAAGATTTAGAATTAAAATTATCATTAAATCTAATATTAAACCTCACTAGTGCTTCACTCGGGATCAAATTCGTTACTTGGTTATCAACATCAATTGATGTGATTTCTAAATTAGAGGCTTGAAAAAAGTCATTACCTTTATCTAATGGTTCATTCAAAATATCACAGTATTTAAGTAAACTTTTCACTGGATTTATTGCTCTTTCAGGATATGCGACGTGCCCTTGCGTACCATAGACATTTAATATTCCATTTAAGCTACCTCTTCTACCTGTTTTACACATTTCACCTAGAAATTTTGGATTTGTTGGTTCTCCTACAAGACAAAAATCTATTTTAATTTTTCTTTTAATTAACCAATCAATTACTTTTTTGGTTCCGTAATTTGCTTCGCCCTCTTCATCTCCAGTAATTAGGAGGCTGATAGTGCCATTAAAAGTTTTTTTATAATTTATTAAATTTATGATTGCTTCAATGTATGCGCCAATTGCACCTTTCATGTCGCTTGCACCTCTTCCATATAGACGATTATTTTTAATTGTCGATAAAAATGGGTTAGTTTTCCATTGTGATATATTTCCTGGTGGAACAACATCAGTATGCCCTGCGAAACAAATATTTGGACCTTTTCCACATTTAAAAAATGCGTATAAGTTTTTTACTTTTAGTTTACCTTTTCCGAATTCAAGAATTTTACAGGTAAAACCATAACCCGTTAAAATTTTTTCTATTTTTTCTATTGCACCATCGTTAGTTGGAGTTATGCTTTTACAAGAAATTAGATCAGATGTTATATCAATACAATTCATTTATCTATGATCTTAATAATTCATTAATAGATGTTTTTGATCTTGTCTTCTCATCAACTCTTTTTACAATTACTGCACAATATAAGCTAGGTCCAGTTTCACCATTTTCAAGTTTTTTGCCAGGAATACTTCCAGGAACAACAACGGAATAAGAAGGCACTCTTCCAAAAAAAATTTCTCCAGTATTTCTATCTATAACTTTGGTTGATGCACCAATAAATACACCCATTGAAATAACACTTCCAGTCTCAACTATTACTCCCTCAGCAATTTCAGACCTTGCACCAACGAAACAACCATCCTCTATTATTACTGGATTTGCTTGAAGTGGTTCTAAAACTCCCCCAATTCCAGCACCCCCAGAAATATGGACGTTTTTTCCAATCTGAGCACATGAACCTACAGTCGCCCATGTATCGATCATGGAACCGGAATCAATATAGGCCCCTAAATTAACAAAACTAGGCATTAAAACAACATCGGGTGCAATATAAGAAGAGAACCTAACTATACTTCCAGGTACGCTTCTAAATCCTCTTTTTGTCCATTCATCCTCTACCCAACTAGATGTTTTTAAACCAACTTTATCATACCAAGTGTATTCTCCACCCCTAGAATTTGAGATTCCACTTGTAAAAATTGAATTATCATTAACTCTAAAAGAAAGCAGTATGGCTTTCTTTATCCATTGATTTACTTTCCATAAATCACCAATTCTCTCACAAACTCTGATAGAACCATTATCGAGATTATTTAATACTTTTTTAACATCATTTTTTAAATCTTTATTAGACGAAAAATTTAAACTATCTTGATTATCCCAATAAGATTCAATTCTCGTTTCTAGATTTTCCATAATTTTCTCACTTTCTTATTTGATATGTTTATTTATAGTTTTTAATGCTACTTCTATTGATTTGAATTTAAAATCGACAAACTCTTCTAAATCATAGTCTTTTTCATAATCAAATTTTTCATCTATATGTACTGTTACCATTCCAAAATTATGCGCCTCCAATAGGTTTATTTTGGTATCCTCAAAAAAAATACATTTTTTAGGATCTATTTTACACATTTCAATCATATTTAAATAAGCTTTTTTTTGGGGCTTGGGTATATAATTAGATTTTATTATATCAAATATTTTTTCTATAGAACTACTAATTCCAAGAGCCTGCAGTATTTTTTTTGCCCATTTTTCATCTCCATTTGTAAAAATGATTTTTTTTCCAGGAAGTAAATCAATATTATCTTTTAATTCTTTTGATTCTTTTAAACTCGATAAATTAATATCATGAACAAAGTCGAGAAATTCTATTGGATTAAATTTATAGAATTTCATTAATCCAAAAAGTGTAGTTCCATATTTTTTATAAAGTCTCTTCTGTATAATAAATGCTTCTTCCTCAGAGATATTTAAATTTTCTGAAATATATAACTTCATTTTCTTATCTATTTCGTCAAAAACTCCACTTGACTTTGGGTAAAGGGTATTATCCAGATCAAAAATCCAGAATTGCCTGTCACAAAATTTATTTAGTTTATTTTGTTCTATTTGGTAATTAATGTTCCGACTCCATGCTCGGTAAAAATTTCTAACAGAATTGCATGAGGAAAAGTTCCATCTAAAATAACAGCTGCATTAACACCATTTTGTACAGCATTTATACAT
>JAOOJU010000022.1 GCA_028407765.1 Rickettsiales bacterium | reverse complement strand
GCGCTATATTTTTTTTATTATAATTTTTTTTATTATAATTTTTTATTTCAGTATTTGTACTAGTTACTTTTTCTAAATAATAGACCAAAAAATTATTAATCATTGTTAATTAACTGAATATAGTGAAAATGTAATTGAAGCAGATAAATCCAAGAAAAACTTTGGATAAAACAAAATTGTGATGTTTAAAAATGATAGTACTGTTACTAATATTTTTGTTTCAATATTTATACTTAAGTCTAATTCATCTTGAGGTCGGTCAAAAAACATTATTTTAATAATTCTTAAATAATAAAACGCAGCTATCACAGAGGATAAAACACCTATGATTGCAAGAAATATTAGATTATTATCTATTGCAACATTTAAAACTATTAACTTTCCTAAAAAACCAGAAAGTGGAGGTATACCAGCCATAGAAAACATAAATATTGCCATGCAAATTGCCATCAAAGGGTTATTAGTAAAATAGCCAGCCAAATCTCTTATAGAAGTTACATGGATATTATCTCTACTTAAATTCAAAATTACAACAAATGCTCCTATATTCATTAGTAAATATAACATAAGGTATATGCAAATTGAAATAATCCCATCCTCTGAACCAGAAACCAAACCTATAAGCATAAACCCTACGTGATTAATTGTACTGTAAGCTAAAAGTCTTTTAAGCTCTGTTTGTTGAAGAGCACCCAATGAACCTACAACCATTGATGTTATGGATAGAATTAAAATTATTTTTCCCCAATCAACAGTAATCTCTCCAAATGGAACAATCAGAATTCTAATTATTGCTGCAAAAGCAGCAATTTTTGGCACAACTGAAAGAAAAGCAGTAATAATAGTTGGAGCCCCTTGATAAACATCAGGTGTCCACATGTGAAATGGTGCTGCAGATATTTTAAGAGAGAGTGATACAAGAATAAATACAACCCCAAAAATCAATACTAAAGGAGTATCATTGATTTGGCTAATCAAAGCAGAAATTTCGGTAAAATTTGTTGTTCCAAAATAACCATATATTAAGCTACTTCCAAACAAAAATATACACGTTGATAAACTACCTAATACAAAATACTTTACTCCCGCCTCACTAGAGTTTTTATTATTTCTCGAAAAAGCTACAAGAATATATAGAGACAAGCTCTGTAATTCCATTGATACAAACAGTGAGAGAATATCATTTGATGAAACCATTAACATCATCCCCACAACTGAAAGTAATATCAAAATGGGGAATTCAATTTTGTTTATTTCAGTATCCTTATTGCTAATCAAATAGATATATAAAATAATACCAGTCCCAATTAAAAGAAGTGACTTGATGAAAGAACCAAAAGAATCTATTACAAAAAAACCATTGAAGATTTCTTCAAAATGAAATATGTCTCTAAATACTAAAGATTGTGCGATAATAATAAAAAGAAGCGATGAGTATGCAGCTATTACATAATCATTCTTTTTAATAAAAGGACATATAGCAAGTAATAATATAACGCTAAGTGCTAAGAATATTTCTGGGATAAAAATCAAAATAAACCTCTATAGTATAGAAATGGGGTAAAGTAAAATAATTCTTTCTAGTGCTGAATTAGAAAAGCTCAACAATAAATTAGGTTTTATTCCTAACAAAATAATAAAAAAAACTAATAAAGAGAAAACAATTTGCTCATTAAATTGTATTTCATCTTTTAATTTACTTACAAAAGCATTAGGTTCACCCAAAAAAATATTTTTATAAAGATTTAACATGTATGCAGCAGCAAAAATTACTCCAAAAGTAGCAAAAAAGGCAACATAAGTATTATGGCTAAAAACTGCTAACAAAGATAAAAACTCGCCAATGAAGCCACTAGTGCCTGGTAAACCGATAGCACCTAAACTAAAGATTAAAAAAAACACTGAAAGCTTTGGCATTGTTGAACTTAAACCACTGAACTTTTTTACTTCTTTGGTCTTAAACCTACTATAAATCGAACCAATGGAAAAAAATAACGCAGCAGATATTAGACCATGAGATATCATTTGTATCATAGCACCATGAAGACCTTGAATATTTGCCGAAAAGATTCCTAACGTGACGAAACCCATATGTGCTACAGATGAATATGCAATTAGTTTTTTCATGTCTGTCTGAACTAAAGCAACTAAAGAAGTATAAATAATAGCAACTAATGATAAACCAAATACAAAAGGAGTGAAGAAAATAGAAGCATCTGGCAACATAGAAAGATTGAATCTAATAAAACCATATCCGCCTAGCTTTAATAAAATACCAGCTAGCATTACCGATCCTTCAGTTGGTGCCTCTACATGTGCATCTGGAAGCCAAGTATGAAAAGGCCACATGGGTATTTTTACTGCAAACGAAGAGAAAAATGCAAGCCATAACCATATCTGAATATAAAATGGTAAATTTAAATTTAATATTTCAGGAATATCTGTTGTTCCGAACTCTTGATAGAGAAATATTACTGCTATTAACATTAAAACTGAACCAAGAAAAGTGTATAAAAAAAACTTATAAGCCGAATATACTCTCCTATCTCCACCCCATATACCAATAATCAAATACATAGGTATCAATATACTCTCGAAAAAGATATAAAAAGAAAATAGATCTATTGCACCAAAAGCTCCAATTAAGAAACATTCTAACAAAAGAAATGCGATTAAATATGATTTAATTTTATCTTTTTTACTATTCCAAATAAAAAAAATACACAATGGAATAAGAAATGTTGATAGTAAAATAAAGGGTAAAGAGATACCATCCACACCAAGAGAAAACTTTAAATTTTCATTATTTAACCAAGAAAAAGAATTTACAAATTGGAAATGTGGAATATTTTTATCAAAATTAAATGGCAAATAAAGAGACAACAGAAAATTGATTACACTTGTCCACAGAGCAGATTTTTTCGATTGAAAAGAATACTCGTCATCCTCTACTGAGAGTAAAACAAAAACCACACCAATTAAAGGGACTAAAATCATGAGTGGCAAAATTGGAATATTTAACATTTTAAATATTATAAAAGTAAATACTTATGAAAATAGTTAGTCCAACAATTACTGTGAGCGCGTAATGATACAAATAACCTGTTTGCAAATAAGAAACAAAAGAACCTACTCTCTTAATCATTTTAGAAATGCCATTTGGTCCGATATTATCAATAAGTTCTTGATCAATTGATTTCCAAAAGCCATTACCTAAATATTTCATTGAACTTACGATTGTATATTCATACAGTTCATCCACAAACCATTTATTCTTCAAAAAAATGTATATAAAGTTAAATTTTTCTTTTAAAAATGCTGTTATGTTCTTGAAAAAAAAATATAAAAGTATTGAAGTAAAGAATCCTAGTAAAACCATAACTAAAGGTAATTTTTTTATTACAATAGGTATATCTTTTATCGTAGAAATAATTTCTGTATTTGCAATATTAATAATACTATCTTTCCAGAAAAGAATTGAATTAATTCCAAAGAAATAACTACTAAAAATCATTCCAGCAAAAATTGAGAAAAAAGAAAGAACTACTAATGGTAAGATCATTACAAATGGAGATTCATGTATATGAGCTCTTACCTTCTCATCTGCTTTACATTGTCCATGAAAAACATGAATTAATAATCTAAATGAATAAAAAGAAGTTAAAAAGACCACGAAAACTCCAATAAAATAAATATAATTTTTAATTGAAAGATTACTTAAATAAAGGACTTCTAAAATTAAATCTTTTGAATAATACGCACTAAAAAAAGGAAAACCAACTAAAGAAAGAGTTCCTACAAGCATTAATGCGTATGTAACAGGAATTCTATTATATAAACCTCCCATCTTTTTAATATTTTGCTCATCAGACATGGCATGAATTACTGAGCCTGCACCAAGAAAAAGAAGTGCTTTAAAAAAAGCATGTGTCACTAAATGAAAAATTGCTGCTCCATATGCAGATGCACCAATTGCGACAAACATATA
The DNA here is from genome assembly GCA_028407765.1 of Rickettsiales bacterium. Classification (GTDB taxonomy): domain Bacteria; phylum Pseudomonadota; class Alphaproteobacteria; order Methylaequorales; family Methylaequoraceae; genus TMED211. The sequence continues at coordinate 11,364 of JAOOJU010000022.1, read as the reverse complement.
ACCTAATTGACTACACGTTGAATAAGCAATAATCTTTTTAATATCATCTTGTGTTATAGCAACGGAAGCCGCAAAAAAAGAAGTTAATGCTCCTACTATCATAATCAATTTTTTTGCAAATTCGGATTGTTCAATGATAGGAGACATTAATACTAATAAAAAAACACCAGCTGTAACCATTGTTGCTGCATGAATCAAAGCAGATACTGGGGTTGGACCTTCCATGGCGTCTGGTAACCAAGTATGCAAGCCAAATTGGGCAGACTTTCCCATACATCCAATAAAGAGAAGTATCGAAATTAAAGTAAGAGCATGAAAATCAAAACTTAAAAAAGAGAAATAAGTACCTCGCTGAGAGTCTACCAATAGAAAAATCTCGTTGAGGTTTACAGTACCAAAAAGAATAAAGATCGCAAAAATACCTATTAAAAAACCAAAATCACCAACTCTATTTACAACAAATGCCTTTAAAGCAGCATTATTTGCCGAATTTTTATAATTCCAAAAACCTATTAATAAATAAGAAGTTAAACCAACGCCTTCCCAACCAAGAAATAATTGTATTAAATTAGATGATGTTACTAAAATTAGCATAAAAAAGGTAAATAAACCCAAGTAACCCAAAAAGATGATTTTTTTATTATCATGCTCCATATAGCCAATCGAATATATATGGACTATGGAAGAAATAAAGTTAATAACCAATACCATCACACTGGAAAGAATATTGAAATTTAATGACCAATCTATAAATAATCCTCCAGAAACAAGCCATTCTCCCAAATTAACAATAATTGCTGGGTTTCCGGTTAAAATAAAGAATAAACAATATAATGAAGACAGTGTAGATAATGAAAGAAATATACTCACTATTAATTCTATACTGGTATCTTTAATTTTATTATTAAAAAAAATACAAAAGACAAAGCTAATCAATGGAAGAAAGACAGAAAGAAAAAACATTATTTCAACCCTTCATACTATTAATTTCATCAACACTAATAGAACCGCTTTTTTTTATAAAAAATAGTCAAAATTGCTAAACCAACGGCAGCCTCTGCTGCTGCAACAACAAAAATAAATAAAGAAAATATCTGACCTGTAAGATCATTTAAATTATATGAAAAACCAACAAAATTAATATTTACAGCCAGCAACATCAATTCTATGGACATCAAAATTGTAATTACATTTTTTCTGTTAATAAATATTCCAAGAAGACCAATTGAAAAAATTATTGAAGATAAAAAAAGATAAAAGAAAATACTCACAATTTAATTTTTTTCAAGAATTAGGGTTAACATCATTAAGTTTAATTAACTTTTTCTTATCAACATTTTGTTGATAATAAGCATCCTGTTTAATGTAGTTTTCGTTTTTTTCATAAGCTAAAACTATAGCCCCTATCATTGCAACAAGTAGGACAAAACCAGACATCTGAAAGATTATGAAATAATCAGTATACAGATAAAGGCCAATTGATTTAGTATTAGTGTTTCCTTGCATTAATAAACTATTAATATCAATTTTAGTTTCAAAGTTTGGAAAAATTGTAAAATCAGCAAAAACTAGACTAAGTTCAACTAAAAAAACAGCAATCAACATTAAACCAAAAGGTATATATTTCAAAAGACCTTCTTTAACTTTAATAATATTTATATTCAACATCATTACTACGAAAAGAAATAAAACCGCAACTGCACCTACATAAACTATTATTAGCACCATCGCTAGAAACTCAGCATTAGACATTAAAAAAATAATTGCCGCATTAAAAAAACTAAAAATTAAATATAATACGGAAAAAACTGTATTCCTTGATAGAACAACCATGAGAGAAGAAAAAATCAAAATTGAGGAAAAAATTACAAACAGAGAAATCATTATTTCTACATATATTTTGATTCAGATTCAAGGTTCTTTGAAATTTCAATTTCCCATCTGTCACCATTATCAAGTAGCTTTCTTTTATCATAGATTAATTCTTCCCGAGTTTCTGTAGCAAATTCAAAATTTGGTCCTTCTACAATTGCATCAACAGGACAGGACTCTTGACAAAAACCACAATAAATACACTTAGTCATATCAATATCATATCTGGTTGTTCTTCTCGATCCATCATCCCTTGGTTCAGCTTCGATGTATATTGCTTGTGCGGGACAAACTGCCTCACATAACTTACATGCAATACATCTTTCTTCTCCAGATTCATATCGTCTTAAAGCATGTTCACCTCTGAACCTTGGGCTTAGAATACCTTTTTCAAAAGGATAATTTAATGTAACTTTTCTTTTAAAAAAATACTTAAGGGTAAGATATAGGCCATCAATAACTTCCAGTAATAAACCAACTTTAAATAGTTTAAATAAGCTTTTCTTTTTATTCATAATCATACCTTTTCAAAAAAAAATAAATAACTTGATGTAACTACTATCCAAAATAAAGAAATAGGCAAGAAAACTTTCCATCCAAGTCTCATTAATTGATCATATCTATATCTTGGCAAGGTAGCCCTTATCCATACAAAAAGAAATAATATAATGCAAACTTTGAGAAAAAACCAAACAAAACCAGGAATATTATAGAAAAAATCTATGTCTAGAGGTGGATACCAACCACCTAGAAAAAGTATGGTAGTTAAAGAACTCATTAAAATCATATTTCCATACTCTCCCAAGAAAAAAAGACCAAAAGCCAAAGATGAGTACTCAACATTATAACCTGCGACTAATTCTGCTTCTGCCTCAGGCAAATCAAATGGTGCTCTATTAGTTTCTGCCAAAGTAGAAATGAAGAATATTATAAAAACAGGAAAATGTGGTATAAAAAACCACATATTTTTTTGTGCAAGCACAATTTCAGTTAGATTCAAGGAACCTACTGTTAAGAGTATGTTTATTATTATCAAGCCTATAGAAACTTCATATGAAATCATCTGTGCTGCTGATCTAAGCGCTCCTAAAAATGCATATCTTGAATTACTTGACCAACCTGCCATGATAATTCCATAAACACCAAGAGATGAAATTGCAAAGATATATAAAATTCCAACATTAATGTTAGATAACACTATTCCATAGTCTATTGGGATTACAACCCATGCGACCAATGCTAGCGTAAAAGTCAATATAGGTGAAAATAAAAAAATAAGTTTATTTGAACTAGTTGGAATAATTGTTTCCTTAGTAAGTAACTTGATGCCATCAGCAATTGGCTGTAATAGACCAAACGGCCCAACTACATTAGGTCCTTTCCTTAATTGAATTGAACCAATTATCTTTCTTTCAAAATAGGTCAAATATGCAATAAAAAGCAATAAAGGTATTATTATCAAAAAAATTTTAAAGATTATGATACTAATTTCAAAAAAAATATTATCAAAAAACATGTTTATTTCTTATTTTTTGAACATTCAGCCATTACATTGGACATCTTACTTACAATATTCGTCATATAAAAGTTTTCAATAGATGGTTTAATAGGAATTTTTTTTAAGTTTTTTTGTTTCTTTTTAGATTTTACGAAATTATTAGCATTCACAATGTCTAATTTAGAGAGATGAGGAAAACTTTTGAACATTAAAGATCTTAATTCATCAAAGCTTTGGAAGCCTAGGTCAATTTTATTAAATTCCGCAAATTTCTGAAAAAATTGCCAAGCCTCATTTACATTGGGAAGAGGTAACTTTACTTGTGAAGAGATTTGTGGTCTACCCTCTGTGTTTACAAAAATTCCTTCCGTTTCAGTAAAACAAGGAGCAGGAATTATAATATCTGCTTTATTAGCACTGTAATCACCATGATGTCCATGATAAATAATAAATGTTTTTTCTGGAATATTTTCTAAATTAACTTCATCAGCAGCGAATAAATATAATAAATCAAATTCTCCATTGTTAGCTCTACTGATTATACTTTTATTTGTAGAAAAATTATCTGATGACACAAAACCCAAATCTAATGCACCAGTTCTGCCTGCATGATTTTGTAATATATTAAACCCATTCCATTTTTTATCATTATTACAGTTTTCATATAATTTTTTTGCAGCGAGAAAAATAGCTTCAGAGTCACTTCTGCACAATGCACCTTGTCCCAAGATAAAAATTGGTTTTTGTGAATTGTTTAGGTACTTTGAAAAAGCACCTTTTCCTGAAATTAAATTTTCTAATTCTTCAGGAGAGTCACCTAATCTTTCAAAATTGTAATTTAGATCTATCTCGGATCCAATGAAGCCTATTTTAAGGTTTTTTTCAGATAAAGACCTTTTCCTTATTCTTGAATTAATAATTGGCGCTTCTTTTTTTACATCACATCCAATAAGCAAAATTAAATCGCACTGGTCAATCCCCGAAATGGTAGAGTTAAATAGATATGAGGATCTATCATTGGGAATAAAAAAAGAGCTGTCTTGCCTACAGTCATATGTTGCAGCACCCAATTCATTGAGAAAACATTTGAAAGCAAAAGTAGTTTCACAATCAACAATATTACCTAATAATCCAGCAATTTTTTTTTGAATCTTTTATTTTTTTTGAGATAGTTTTAATCAAATCTATGTTAGAAACTTCGGTTAATTTATTATTATGCCTTACATAACCAGTGTCTAACCTCTGATTTAAAAGTCCATCGTAGGCAAAACGCGCCTTATCAGATATCCATTCTTCATTTATTGACTCATTAATTCTAGGAAGCACCCTCATAATTTTATCGCCTTTAGTATCGAATCTAACATTACTTCCCACTGCGTCCATGACATCGATACTATCAATTTTTTTTAATTCCCAAGGTCTGGAAATAAATGCATAAGGTTTTGAAGTTAAAGCTCCAACAGGGCAAAGATCTATAATATTTCCAGATAATTCTGAATCTATTGTTTTCTCCAGATAAGTTGTTATTTCTGTATCTTCTCCTCTCCCTGTTGTTCCTAATTGCTCAACTCCAGCAACTTCTTCAGCGAATCTTACACATCTTGTACAATGAATACATCTAGTCATATGCGTTTTAATCAAAGGGCCTAAATTTTTATCTTCAACTGCTCTTTTTGACTCTACAAATCTACTAATACCACTTCCATAGGCCATTGCTTGATCTTGTAGATCGCATTCACCTCCCTGATCACAAATTGGACAGTCCAATGGATGATTAATAAGCAAAAATTCCATTACACCATTTCTTGCTTTTTTTACCAATTCACTTTTTGTACTTATGTTCATGCCTTCTGATACAGGCATTGCACATGATGCAACAGGTTTATTAGAGTTTTCCATTTCCACCAAACACATTCTACAATTACCTGCGATGGATAGCCGTTCATGATAACAAAACCTTGGGATTTCAATTCCTAAATTTTCGCATGCTTGCATGATGGTTATACCATTTTCAACTTCAACTTCGATATTATCAATTTTTATTTTAGGCACTGTAACTCAAATATTTTTTAGTATCACTAATTCTATCAAGTATTTCGTTTTTAAAATACTTTAATAATCCTTGTATTGGCCAAGCAGCTGCATCTCCTAATGCACATATAGTATGACCCTCAATTTGATGAGTAACCTGTTCCAGTAAATCAAGTTCTTCTGGGGTGACTTTATTTTCAACTATTCTATTCATCATTCTCATTAACCAACCTGTCCCTTCTCGACATGGAGTACATTGCCCACAAGATTCATGTTTGTAAAATGCAGAAAGTCTGGCAATTGCCCTAACAATGTCAGTTTGCTTATTCATCACTATAATCCCAGCTGTTCCGAGACCAGTACCTATTTTATTTAGTGAATCAAAGTCCATTTTGACATTTTCACATATATAACTTGGGATCAGAGGAACTGATGAGCCTCCTGGTATTACAGCAAGAAGATTATCCCATCCACCAATCACATCACCAGCATATCTTTGTATTAAATCTTTTAATGGAATCCCTAATTCTTCTTCAACATTACAAGGTTTATTTACATGTCCCGATATACAAAAAATCTTTGTACCTGTATTATTTTCTCTACCTAAGCCTGAAAACCACTCCGAACCTCTTCTTAATATTGAAGGTATAACAGCTATAGTTTCAACATTATTAACTGTTGTAGGCATACCATATAGACCTATATTAGCTGGAAATGGAGGTTTGAGTCTTGGTTGACCTTTTTTACCCTCTATACTTTCAATCAGTGCAGTTTCTTCTCCACAAATATATGCACCCGCACCTAAATGTAAGTAAACATCAAAATTCCAGCCTGATTTACAAGCATTCTTACCTATTAAATTATTTTCATAAGCATCATTTATAGCTTTTTTTAAAATTTGAATTTCATCATAAAATTCACCTCTAATATAGATATAGCATTTTTCAGCACCAATTGCGTAACCTGCAATCAAACAACCTTCAAGAAGTTTATGCGGTTCATTTCTTATTATATCTCTATCTTTACAAGTACCTGGTTCTCCTTCATCTGCATTAATTACTAAATAGTGATCCTTTACTTTATTTTGAGGCATAAAACTAAATTTCATGCCAGTAGAAAAACCTGCACCTCCTCTACCTCTTAAACCTGATTTTTTTATCTCATCAATTATTTTACTCTTGCCAAGTTTTAATATTTTGTTTGTATTATTCCAATCCAATCTCTTTTTAGCTGAAATGAGATCAGGACTATATTTTCTATACAAATTAGTGAAGATTATATCTTTTTTATTTATCATCTTTTTTTATATATGGCTCACTTCCTTTACGAAAAAGCTGAGAACCTTTTGTTATTTTTTTTCCATTTTCTATATTATCTAATATTCTATTAATTGACTCTTCATCTAAATCCTCATAATAGTGATTTCCAATTTTAGCAATTGGAGCATTTACACAAGCACCTAAACACTCAACTTCAATTAAGGAAAATTTTTTATTTTCATTATATTCTCCTACCTCTACATTAAATTTTTTCTTACAAATATCTAATATTTTTTCTGCTCCTCTTAGCATACATGGTGTTGTAGTGCAAATTTCAATATGATTTTCTGCAACTGGAGACAAGTTGTACATTGAGTAAAATGTGGCAAGCTCTAAGACTTTCATTTCTGAAACATTTAAAAACTCCGAAATATATTCCATTGCTTTTTTAGGCAACCAACCACCAAACTGCTCTTGAGCGAGGGTAAGTAGTGGCATTATCGAACTTTCAGTATAATTTTTTGGATAATTTTTCATAATCTGAATAGCTTTTTTTTTATTCTCTTCACTGAATTCAAAGCTAGCTGGCTGGAACTTTTCATCAGCAATTTTTTTAAAAGACAAAACCATTATCTATCAATCTCACCAAAAACGATATCTAAACTACCAATTATAGCGACAAGGTCAGCTAGCATGTGTCCTTTGCTCAAAAACTCAGTTGCTTGAAGTAATGGAAAACCCGGTGCTCTTATTTTACAACGATATGGTCTATTTGTTCCATCAGACACTAGATATACACCAAACTCACCTTTTGGTGCCTCCACAGATGTATATGTTTCTCCTGATGGAACATGATATCCTTCAGTAAAAAGTTTAAAATGATTAATTAATGACTCCATAGACGTTTTCATTTCTTTTCTTCTAGGAGGGGCTACTTTTGGATCTAAAGTCATACACTCTCCTGGCGGTATTTCATCCAAACATTGTTCAATAATTATTATTGACTGTCTCATCTCCTCAATTCGAACTAAAAATCTTTCGAAGCAATCTCCATTTGTTCCTGTTGGAATTTTAAAATTCATCTCATCATAAACCTCATAAGGTTGATTTTTTCTTAGGTCCCATGCCAATCCACTCGCTCTTAGGCATGGTCCAGTGAATCCCCTTTCTAGGGCATCCTTAACTGAAATTTTTCCTATATTAACGGTTCTTTGTCTAAAAATTCTATTCCCCTCTAAAAGTCTTTCAATGTCATCAATTCTTTTAGGAAATTTTTTACAAAATGATCTTAAGTCATCAATTAGTCCATCAGGAAGATCACGAAAAACTCCTCCAGGTCTAAAATATGCTGCATGAAGTCTTGAACCAGAAACTCTTTCATAAAACTCCATCAATATCTCTCTATCTTCAAATAACCACAAGAATGGGGTCATTGCTCCAACATCAAGCGCAAAGGTGGTAACATTAAGTATGTGATTTAATATTCTTGTTATTTCGGAAAATATAACTCTTATGAATTGTCCTCTGATAGGAACTTCTATTTTCATGAGTTTTTCAACGGCCAGAGCAAAAGCGTGCTCTTGACACATTGGAGAAACATAATCCAGTCTATCAAAATAAGGAATAGCTTGAAGATAAGTTTTATTTTCAATTAGTTTTTCAGTTCCTCTGTGCAATAATCCTATGTGGGGATCTGCACGTTCGACAATTTCACCATCCAATTCTAGCACCAGCCTAAGAACTCCATGCGCTGCAGGGTGTTGTGGGCCAAAATTCATAGAATAGTTTTCAATTTTATTATTAACCACTTTTTTCATCTCCAGGTAAATTCTTTGCCATTCCCTCCCATGGACTTAAATTATCAAAATCTCTGTACTCCTGATCTAATTTAACAGGTTCTTGGATAACTTGTTTTTTCTCTTCATCATATCTAACTTGAACCAAACCACTCAAAGGAAAGTCCTTTCTCAGAGGAAAACCTTCAAAATCATAATCAGTAAGAATTCTTCTAAGATCCGGATGATTTTTAAAGCCTATTCCAAATAAGTCCCATATTTCCCTTTCATACCAATTAGAGCTTGGGTAAATACTTGAAATTGAGTCCACAAATTCATTGTCTTCAACTTTTAATTTAAGTTTCAGTCTTAAATTCAATGAAATACTCAAAAACTGATAAACAATCTCAAATCTTAGTACTCTGTCAGGGTAATCAACAGCAGATATATCAATGAGTAAATCAAAGTTAGTATTCGGATGATCTTTAAGAAAATGTATTATTTTTATGAAATCATTTTTTGATGATTCAACACAAATCTCAGAATTAACAAGATAAACTTCACATTTAAATATTTGCAATGAATTCTTAATTAAATCTTTTGAATCTAAAATAGATTTTTCATTATCTTTCTCCACTATCTTACAATCTCTCCATTTCTCATTATCTTTTTTTGAAGTTGCAAAATACCGTACAACAAAGCTTCGGCCGTTGGAGGGCAACCTGGAACATAAATATCTACTGGCACTATTCTATCACAACCTCTTACTACAGAATATGAATAATGATAGTATCCTCCACCATTAGCACAACTTCCCATTGAAATAACCCACCTTGGCTCAGGCATTTGATCGTATACTTTTCTTAATGCAGGAGCCATCTTATTAGTTAAAGTACCTGCAACAATCATTACGTCTGATTGACGTGGACTTGGTCTGAAAACTACACCAAATCTGTCAAAATCATATCTACTGGCAGCTGATTGCATCATTTCAACGGCACAACATGCTAATCCAAAACTCATAGGCCATAACGATCCTGACCTTGCCCAGTTTATTAGATCATTATATTTAGCCACCAAAAAACCTTTATTAGAAATTTCTTTACTCAGTTCATCATAGATTTTATTTTCACCAACTAGTTCCAATCTAATGCTCCTTTCTTCCATTCATATACAAAGCCTACAGTCAATAAAAAAAGAAAAAACATCATTGACCAAAATCCAAATATACCAATTTCTCCGAGTGCTATTGCCCAAGGAAATAAAAATATAATTTCTAAATCAAAAATAATAAAAAGAATTGCAACAAGATAAAACTTTACATCAAATTTTCCTCTTGTATCGGCAAATGGTTCAAAACCACATTCATATGTAGAAACTTTTTCTGGGTATGAATCACCTTTTGAAACTGTAAAAGACATTACAATTGCACCGATAGAAATAACTAAAGCTAGAATTAAAAAAATTAGTACTGGCAAATATTCCTCTAGATTTGTCATAATTTACTTTTAATTAACCAAAAATTATTATTTATTATTATCATTTAGTATATTTAATGACTTGGTCAATACTTTCTTTAAATAAGGTATATCCTTCACTTAAATTTAATGTTCCATCTTGAATTGATTTAACAGTATTCGATAAAAAATCACACCCCATTTGTTTGACTTCTCCTGTATAATGATACCACATTCCTGCCTCTCCGACTTTACAGAAAGAATTACTACTAATATAAACATGCGGAAGTATTATAATTTTTGCATTAAAACCCAATGATCGCATAACATTCAAGGCAAGAGGAATATTTAATAAAGGAACTTCATAAATTTTTCCTGTACTGGTGAAAACAATTGTTTCATTGCTACCTAAAAGGCCTTTTTTTGATTCTGGGGCAAATATATATATTTCATCTTTTTTACCCAATATTTCTCCTCCTAACAATGAAAATGCTAACAACTTAGATTCTGCTACATCTGCGATGTTTAATAATTGGTTTTCGCCAAAAAAGATATCTCTTACGTCTTCAGGAAGTAGTGACTCTATAACATTTTGTTGATACCCGTAATCGTCAAAAAGAGATAATAAAGCATCATCAACAGACATTTTTGAAGGTATTAATTGTGTCCTCACAAACTCTTGAGCAATTTCATTATTTTTATTTATGGCTGTAGCGTAGAGTGATAATATCTTTTTAAAAGACATCTCAAAACTACCAAGAACCTGATCTCCATACAATCTAAAAAACTCACATTTTTCTGGGTGCTTGAGAAGCACTCTTGAGGAACGTTGAATTAATGCTGATAGCGTATCACCTCCAAGAGTAGCAAATGTTTCTACCCTCATTTTTACCGGAGGAACATCTGTAAGTTGTTCATTGTAGTACCTAATTTCTGCTTGTTTAATATCTTGAGGAGTCATTTGACCCGCAGAACCTATCTCTGAAGTATCTTTAGGGTTTGGATCAAATTTTTTTAATTTAAAGTCTAATAATTTAAGCAAAAACTTATCATCCGAGAGATTACAAGTATCATCAACTACCTCGTCAACTTGTCCCGGTGTTCCAAAATCATTATCATCTTCCACTTGAGCTAACAAGTCAAAATCAAATAATAAGCTAATTACAGAAAAAAAATAAAAAAGGAATCTCATTATATATTTTATATTCTAAATAAATATTTAAAATTTATAAATTTAATTAACTTATAATAACATTATTATTAATTAAACAAACAAAATTATGGCGGGAGTGACGAGACTCGAACTCGCGGCCTCCTGCGTGACAGGCAGGCGTTCTAACCAACTGAACTACACCCCCAAAACCTTGGTGGGCGGTGAGGGGATCGAACCCCCGACATCCACGGTGTAAACGTGGCGCTCTCCCAGCTGAGCTAACCGCCCTGAAACAAAATTCTAAAGCTATATTAACACT
>JAOOJU010000021.1 GCA_028407765.1 Rickettsiales bacterium | reverse complement strand
TACCAAAACAATTTTTTAGAATAAATAATGAGTCAATTCTTCAAATTAATCTTAAAGTTTTTAAAGCTAATAAGAAAATTTCAGAAATAATAGTTGTTTCATCAAAAAAATTTTTATTAAAAACAAAACAATTATCTAAAAACTATACTAAAAATGTTATCATAGGTGGTTCAACCAGACAGATGTCAGTGAAAAATGGGTTAGAGTATGCAAAAAGATTTGATCCTGATTATGTACTGATTCATGATTGTGCCAGACCATTCATTGATAATGAATTAATTAATAATTTGATATTAAAAACAAAAAAAAATCAGGGTTGTATTCCAGTAATTCCTATTACAGATTCAATAAAAAAAATTGATAAAAAAACTAAAGAAGTATCTGATATTGATAGAAATAATATGTTTATAGTACAGACACCACAATCATTTCCATACAAAAAAATATTAAACGCACATAGCTTAGTTGAATCTATTAATTATACTGATGATTCTTCCATCGCAAATAAACATAACCTATCAATTGCAACAATTATCGGTAATAATGATAATATAAAAATAACAACAAAAAAAGACATAGAAATGGCGCAGTTAATAAGCAAAAAAAATAATGCAACAAGAATTGTAACCGGAATCGGGTTTGATGTGCATGAATTTGAATCAGGAAATAATGTAATTATATGTGGAGTCAAAATCCCTTATTCAAAAAAACTTAAAGGACATTCAGATGCTGATGTTGGTTATCACGCACTTGTTGATGCAATGCTAGGTTCTATCGCAGCAGGAGATATTGGTGATCATTTTCCACCGAGTAGTGCTAAATGGAAAAATAAACCTTCAAAAGTATTTGTAGAATTTGCAAAAAAACTATTCATAAAAAAAAATGTAACCATACAAAATATTGACATTGTACTAATATGTGAGGAACCTAAAATCACCAATTATAAAGATTCAATGAAAAAAAATATATCCTCAATTCTCGGTATCAAAAATAATATCATTAATATTAAAGCTACCACCACTGAAAAGCTCGGGTTCTTGGGTAGGTCTGAAGGTATTGCAGCACAAGTTTTAGTTTCAGCAAAAATTAATGAAATCTAAAAAAGATCCCTTTATATTGATATCAAGTTTATTTGGTATTGGTTATATATCCAGGTTCCCGGGAACATTAGCGTCTTTTGTTACACTTCCTATTGTGTGGTTTTTGAGTAAATATATTGCTTTTTATTTATTGATATTTCTTTTAATTTTTTTAACGTTTCTTTCATATTTGATAATTCATTTTGCAATGAAAAAAGTGAATGAAAAAGATCCTCAATTTATAGTTCTGGATGAATTCATTGGTCAATTTATTGCACTACTATTTTGTAATCAGACATTTATTGCTTATACTATAGCATTTGTAACTTTCAGGATTTTAGATATATTTAAACCATTCCCAATTAGTTTTTTTGATAAATTAAATAATTCTTTTGGAGTGCTAATGGATGATATAGTTGCTGGTTTATTTTCAGGTGTAATGATTTATTTTTACTATGCCGTTAGTTAATTCTACTTCATTAATAAAAGAAGCTAAACTTCTTGTCAAGGAACTCAATTCTGCAAATTTAAGAATATGTTCTATTGAGTCATGTACGGGAGGATTATTTTCCTATATCATAACCTCTATTCCAGGCTCTTCAATTGTCTACGATTTTGGAATTGTTTCATATTCTAATAACTCTAAAGTTAAACTAGCAAATGTAGATAATAAAACAATTGAACAATACGGTTCTGTAAGCAGTCAAACTGCAAGAGAGATGTCAAGAAATATAATTGATCTATCGTTGGAGCCAGAAAAATGTTTCTCTGTATCATGTACTGGAATTGCTGGTCCTGATGGCGGGACAAAAGACAAACCAGTTGGAACAGTTTATATTTCCTTTTCAAATAAAAACTTTAATAAAGTTATTAAAAAAAATTATAAAATTAAAGATAGAAAGCAAATTAGATTAAATACAGTTTATGATATGATTAAGAATTCAGTTAATATTATTAAAAAGTTTTGATTTTATCATGAATAAAAACTTTTTCACCTTTCTCTTTAAAATTAAGTTCTTTTTTAATTAGAAATTCTATAAAATCTTTTTTATTAGAGTTATACAAACTTAAATAAAAGTAGAGTTTTTTCTTTTTTTTTAGCAAAAAGTTATAGTCATCATCTAATATTAAAAAAACTTTTTGTTTCTCATTAAGTTCAAATATACTTTTCTTTCCAAGAAAAATATTTACAATTAATAAAATAGAAAAACAGATTAGAAAAAAGTTAATGAAGTTGTTTATGAAAAGTTTTTGCATCATAAAAATCTTTTAAAAGGATCAGTTCCGCTAAATTTAATAGTTTCTTGATTTTCTTCTTCAATTCTTAGTAACTGATTATATTTGCTTATTCTTTCGCTTCTTGATAGAGAACCTGTCTTAATTTGTCCTGAAGAAACGGCCACAGAGAGGTCGGCTATAAAATTATCTTCAGTTTCGCCTGATCTATGAGAAATAATGGTATTGAAATTATTTTCTTTAGCCAAAGTTATAGCTTCTATAGTTTCCGTCAATGTTCCAATCTGATTTAATTTAATTAAAATTGAGTTTGCACAATTTTTTTTAATTCCTTTTTGTAAGATTTCAGGATTTGTTACAAATAAATCATCACCGACTAATTGGCATTTATCACCCAAATGTTCAGTCATATTTTTCCACCCATCCCAATCATTTTCAGATAATCCATCTTCGATAGACAATATAGGATAAGTTTTCAACAAACTTTCATAATATCTAATGAGTTGATCAGAACTTAATTCTAAACCTTCACCCGTTAACAAATATTTTTTATTCTTATGAAACTCTGTTGATGCAACATCTAGTCCAATAAATATATCTTTTCCCAATTTATACTGTGATTGTTGAATAGATTTAGATATTAAATCTAAACATTCTCTATTATTTCCTATTTCAGGAGAAAAACCACCTTCATCACCAACCGAAATTGATAAATTTTTCTTATTTAAATTATCTTTCAATATATGAAAAATTTCAGAACCAGCTTGAATTGAAGAACTTATGGACTTAAATCTTGCTGGTATTATCATAAATTCCTGAAAATTTAATTTATTATTTGAATGACACCCTCCATTAATAATATTCATCATCGGTGTAGGTAAAGTAAAATCAATACCCCCAATATACTTATATAAAGGAAGATCATAATAAATAGCTGCTGATCGTGAAACAGCAAGCGAAACTCCTAAAATTGAGTTTGCTCCTAATCTAGACTTATTTTTTGTACCATCAAGTTCAATAATTGTTTGATCTATAACCTTTTGTTCCCTTGAATCAAATCCACTTATCGTTTCATTTATCTCTGTATTAATGAATTCAATAGCGCTTTTTACACCTTTGCCATGAAATCTTTTTTTATCATTATCTCTTAATTCATGGGCTTCATTAGATCCAGTTGATGCACCTGAAGGAACCGAGGCTCTTCCAATTGCACCACAAAATAACTCGACATCAACTTCTAATGTTGGAAAACCTCTACTATCAAGTATTTCTCTAGATTTTATAGCTTTAATTTCTGGCATATATAACTCATGTATATTCTGATTTCGCTAAATTATCATATAACAATAAAGAATGTAATATATTTGACAAGTCTTTAAGTGGAATCATATTAGGTCCGTCTGAAGGTGCTATGGAAGGGTTTTGATGCGTTTCTAAAAAAACCGATGAGATTCCAGTTGTTATAGCAGCTTTTGCTAAAACCTCAGCAAATTCGCTTTGCCCCCCGGAAGAAACTCCTTTTCCTCCAGGAATTTGTACAGAATGAGTAGCATCAAATATAACTGGAAATCCATTTTCTTTTAATATAGGCAATGATCTAATATCTGTTACCAAATTATTATAACCAAACATTGTACCTCTTTCAGTAATTAAAATTTTCTCATTTCCAGTTGATAAAATTTTATTTACAACATTCTTCATATCCCATGGAGACATAAATTGACCTTTTTTTACATTTACAGCACAGTTTGTATTTCCTGCACTAATTAATAGATCTGTTTGTCTACACAGAAATGCTGGAATTTGGATGATATCTACACATCTAGAAACTTCGTTACATTGATGTGCTTCATGAACGTCGGTAATAGTTGGGCAGTTATATTTTTCTTTTATTTCCATCAAAATTTCTAAGCCTTTTTTTATTCCTACACCTCTGGGAGATTTGTAACTTGATCTATTGGCCTTATCGAAAGAACTCTTGTAGACAAATTCAATATTAAGTCTTTTACACACTTCACTAATTTCTGAACAAACCTCCATCGCGTGATCTCTACTTTCAATTTGACAAGGACCAACTATTAACTTAAATTTTTTTCTATTAGAAAAATTAATTTTTCCAACTTTTACTTCAAAATTTTTTATGGCATTTTTTGTCATAATTTTTTAAATTTAATGTTTCTAATGTAAAAGAGTTAAATATTGGATGTGGATTAAAAGGTGTCGATTTTAATTCGGGATGAAATTGAACACCTACAAACCATGGGTGATCTTTCATTTCCATTACCTCAGCTAGATTACCATCTGGAGAGATTCCCGATAAAATTACACCATTTTTTTCTAACAAAGTTTTATAATTAATATTTACTTCATACCTATGTCTATGTCTTTCAGTAATTTTATTCTTTTTATAAATTTCATATATCTTTGAGTTACTCTCTAAAATTGACTCGTATGCACCTAACCTCATACTTCCACCTAAATTATTTTTATCCAATTTAAATATCTGTGAATTTTTTTTCCATTCATTCATCAAACCTATTACAGGTAAATTAGTTTTACCAAATTCAGTAGATGATGCCTTCTCATAACCTTTTATAGATCTAATACATTCTATAATTGCTAGTTGCATACCAAAACAAATACCTAAAAAAGGCTTACGATTTTTTCTTGCAAATTTTATTGCATTAATTTTCCCCTCAACCCCTCTTTTACCAAATCCACCTGGAACAAGAATTGAGTCAAACTTATTTAAATATTTTTTACATAATTTCATATCTTTCAAAGTTTTAGAATCAATCCAATTTACATTCACATTTATATTATTATGAACACCACTATGAAATAAAGCTTCGTTAAGTGACTTGTATGATTCCGATAAATTTGTATATTTACCTACAATTGCAATTTCAATTGATTTGTTTGATGAATTAAGTTTTTTATTAAAATGTTTCCACTTTGATAAATTTATATTTTTTTTTCTTTTTAAACTAAAATGGTTAAATATTCTTTCATGTATTTTCTCATCAAAAAGAGACTCTGGAACTTGATAAATAGATTTTACATCAATGGCATTAATTACTGATTCTTTTGAAATATTACAGAAAAGTGAAATTTTATCCTTGGACTCATTACTAATTTTTTTCATAGTTCTACACATTAAAATGTCTGGTTGTATTCCTACACTTAATAGTTCTTTAACTGAATGCTGTGTTGGTTTAGTTTTAAATTCATTTGATGATTGAATAAAAGGAATTAAAGTAAGATGGATAAAGCATGTTTTGTCTTTTCCTAGCTCATTACGTAATTGTCTTATTGCCTCTAAAAATGGTAAACTCTCAATGTCACCAACAGTACCTCCAATCTCGCAAATAATAAAATCCTCTTTTGTAAGATCTGCTTTGATAAAGTTTTTTATTTCATCAGTTACATGAGGAATAACCTGAACCGTTGATCCTAAATAATTTCCCTGTCTTTCTTTTTTTAAAACCTCTGAATATATTTTTCCCGAAGTTATATTATCACTTTTCTTTGAAATAATACCAGTGAATCTTTCATAATGCCCCAAATCCATATCTGTCTCTGCACCATCCTCTGTGACGAAAACCTCTCCGTGTTGAGCAGGATTCATGGTACCCGGGTCTATATTAAGATATGGATCAAGTTTCCTTATTCTAACTTTATAATTACTAAGTTGAAGTAAAGATGCTATTGACGAGGAGGCTATACCTTTCCCCAGAGAAGAGACAACACCACCAGTTATGAAGATATACTTAGTCATAAACTGGTGAATCAAGGATCATATAAAAAAATTAACTAATTTATTCAATGGGAACATCCAGATTCTCATTAGGAATAGGAGTTTCAACATCAAACTCTTCAGGTATTAAATCTAATCTGTCAATGATAGCGTCATCAGAAGAATCAATTATTGATTCCTTGTTATAAGTTTTATTTGCCAAGATTGCTAGTCCTAAACTACTTAAAAAGAAACATGTTGCAAGTACTGCAGTAGTTTTTGTCAGAAAATTAGCTGTACCTCTACTACTCATGAAATCACCAATTCCTCCTGATGATCCAATACCCAAGCCTCCACCCTCTGATCTTTGCAAAAGAACAACAAACACCAGGAAGGCACATATAACAATATGGAATGATAATAAAATAGCAATCATAATAACCAATCAAGCATACAATAATAATATTTTAAAAAAAATTCAATCTAAATAAGATTTTTTAACATTTTATTAAATTCATTACTTTTAATGCTTGCTCCACCCACCAGACTCCCGTCTATATCATTCAGATTTATAATATCCAAAAAGTTATTTGAATTAACTGAACCACCATACAAAACTGATAAATCATCAACTTTTTTGTTACTCTCATTGATACAAAGTTTAATATGCTTAGCTACTTCACTGATCTGTGATAAATCTGGAGTAAGTCCGGTTCCGATAGACCAAATTGGTTCATAAGCAACAAGTATTTGGTTGATATTTTCTGGCATAGATTCAAGCAATTGTCTTGAAATTATATTTAAATAATTATTGCTTTTTCTATCCTCAAGTGTTTCCCCAACACAAAGTATAGGAATAAGTGAATAATCAAAAATTCTGGCAATTTTTTTCCTTACCATTTTAGAACTTTCAAATTTTTCTGATCTTCTTTCTGAGTGTCCTGAAATAATATATTTACAATTCAATTCTTTAAGCAACTCAACACTTGTTTCTCCAGTATGTGCACCATTTATTTCATAATGAGAATCCTGAGCACCAATAGATATTCTCGAATCAAAACCTAAAAAGTCATTTAATAATGGAATCAACGGGAATTGTGGACATATTACTATTTTAACATTAGAATCTAGGTTTATTAAAGTATTTTCGAGACTTTTCAATAGTTTTTTTGAGGAATTTATGGTCAGATTCATTTTCCAATTAGCAACAATAAATTTACTTTTTTTCATAAAACACTTTAATATTAGTTAATGTTAATATTAAATAAATTTTTATAATAAATACAATGCTAAATAAATTAAGAAATAGTTCTAAAAATTCATTTATAAAAATTACTTTAGGTAGTTTATTAACTATTTTAATTTTAAGTTTTGCTATGTGGGGGACAGAAGATCTTGTAGGTATCACTAATAAGCAAAATACTGTTGCAAGTGTTGGTAAAATTGATATCTCATCAAGAGAGTTTATTTCATTATATTCAAGACAAACGGAGGAAATAAGAAAATTATTAGGACAATCTCTAGATATTGAAAAAGGCAGACAATTTGGTTACGTTGATAGAGCATTGAGCTCACTCATTAACAGAGCTCTTTTTAATAATCAGGCCAATGAGCTTGGTTTATCGGTCAGCGACATAAATGTAAGAGATAGAATAATAAAAGATGACGCATTTAAGGATGACCTTGGTCAATTTAGTGAATTAATCTTTAGACAGCTCATATCTGAATCAGGATATACTGAAGATACATATATAAAAGGAACAAGACAGGATTTAGCAAGAGAACAAATGGTAGAAACCATCAGGTCAAGTTTAAAGCTACCAAAAACAATTACGGAAAACCTTGGCAAATATAACATGGAAGAAAGATCTGTTAATTATTTATCAATTAAACCAGAGAACCAAAAATACTCCAAACCCAGCTTAACTGAAATAAAGAAGTATTTCGATGAAAATAAATTAGATTTTAAAACAAAAGAATATAGAGGTGTAGAAACATTACTTCTGGACGCAAAAAAATATGCTGAAAGTATTATAGTCACTGAAGAAGAAATAGAATTACTTTATGAAGAAAGAAAGGATTCACTCATTAAACCAGAGAGAAGATACCTGAAACAAATATTAGTTGATTCAATGGAAAATGCTGAAATTATTTTAAATAAATTAAGTTCTAATCTTTCCTTTTCTGAAGTTGCTCTAAAATATGCAAATTTAAAAGAAGAAGATATTGATTTAGGTTGGAATACTAGGAATGAATTGCCTGAAGAAATAGTTACACCAGTTTTTAAATTATCAAAAAACCAGGTGTCAAAACCAATTAAAAGTGTTTTTGGTTGGCACATCATAAAAACCATTGATATTGAAAAAAAAGAAGAGTTATCGTACGAAGATGTGAAAAGTAATTTTAAACAAGAATTACTTTTAGAAAAAGGAAAGGAAGCTGTTTATGATTTACAAGATGATGTTGAGGATTTTTTAGCATCTGGAGATTCATTAAAAGAAATATCAGAAAAGCTTGAAGTTAATTTAATAAAAGCTACTTCGATCGATAGTAATGGTTTTAATACTAATGGTACAAAAAATAGCGATTATCAAGATGAAAGAATATTAAGAACTGTTTTTAATCAAAAAGAAAATGAAGAAGGAAACTTAATTGACATAGACAAAGATGAGGGTTTAGCAATAAGTATTGTTAATAATATAATACCTTCAAGACAGATGACTTATGAAGAAGCAAGAATTCAAGTAGAAGAAAAATTGATCCAGAAAAAAAAGTTTGAATCTGCTAATATAATTGCAAAAAAAATTAAAAAAGAGATTGAAGAAAAAAAGGGTATTGAAAAAGTTGCGTCTCGATTTAATTTAGAATTACGCGGTGTATCCAATTTTAATAGAATTCAACCAGACGATAGTGAACTACCACTTCAGTTAATAAGTAAAATTTTTGATTCAAAAGTTGATGAAGTTATTATATATCCTAGAGATAATATTGAAGTCCTTCTTGTTCAAACTGCGTCTATAACAAATTCATATGGAAAAAATGAGGATGACCTAGAATCATTTAAGAAAAAAATACAAGATGATATGAGTATTGATATATTAGCTCAATTTTCAGAAATACTTAGACAAAAATATAAGATATCCATAAATGATGATGTAATAAATCAACTTAATTAAACATGGATATATTTAAACCTGATAAAAAGTTATTTAAAAAAAACTATGACTCGGGTAAACCTCAGCTTTTACATACAATTTTATCAGCGGACTTAAGTACACCAGTTTCTATTTTATTAAAGTTAAAAAATGAGAAATATTCGTTTTTATTTGAATCAGTTGAAAAAGGAAGCAACAAAGGTAGATATTCAGTTATTGGTATGAAACCTGATCTAATATGGAAATGTGAAGACAAAAAAAGTCAAATATACCAAGTGGGTAATAATAATAAAATTATCATTGAACCAAAACTTACTCCCATCGAAAGTTTAAAAAATTTATTTAAAAAAAATAAGTTTAAAATACCAGAAAATTTACCTCCTATGTCCTCAGGACTCTTTGGATACCTCGGATATGATATGATAAAATACATTGAAAATATTAATCTAGAAAATATAAACGAATTAAACCTTCCAGAATCAATATTTATTAGACCAACTATTATGATAATTTTTGATAATGTAAGTGATAAGTTATTTATTATTAATACTGTATGGCCTAATTCAAAGGATTGTAATGAAGCTTTCCAAAACTCTTTAAAGGAAGTACAAAAAGTTCTTAAACTTATCTCCAAACCTCTAAATTTAGCTTCAAATAAACACGAAGAACTTGATTATTCGAATAAATCGCTCTTACAGAAAGTTTCTTCTAACACTAGCTATGAGCAATTTAAAAAAATGATTACAAAAGCGAAAAAATATATTTTTTCAGGTGATATTTTTCAGGTGGTACTTTCTAGATGTTTTAAAAAAAAAATTACTACATCTTCAATTTCAATATACAGAGCTCTGAGGTATTTAAACCCATCTCCATATTTATTTTTCATGAATTTTGATAATTTTTCAATCGTTGGCTCTAGTCCAGAAATATTAGTAAAACTAGAGAATGATGTTGTAACGATTCGACCAATTGCCGGAACTAGAAAAAGAGGCAAAAATCTAAAGGAAGATTTAAAGTTGGAAAATGAACTTTTAAATGATCCTAAAGAAATTTCTGAACATCTGATGCTTCTAGATCTAGGTAGAAATGATATTAGTAGAGTTACCAAATCGGGTACAGTTGAAGTTACCGAACAAATGTTTGTGGAGTATTTTTCTCATGTTATGCATATAGTCTCAAACATTAACGGAAAAATTAAAAATGGTATAGATAATGTTGATGCACTACTTGGTGGGTTTCCAGCTGGAACGGTCTCAGGGGCACCTAAAATTAGAGCAATGGAAATTATCGAAGAGTTAGAAGGGAGTAAACGTAATATATATGCAGGAGCAATTGGTTACTTATCAGCAAATGGAAATTTAGATAGTTGTATAGCTTTAAGAACTGCGATAATAAAGGATAATTATATTTATATTCAATCGGGTGCAGGTATAGTTGCTGATAGTGATTCTAGAAGTGAATTTAAAGAAACTGAAAATAAAGCCATGGCTCTACTTCAAGCAGAAATGTATTCAAAAAATTTTAAAAATTAATTAGTAATATTATTATATGATAATTTTAATTGATAACTATGATAGCTTCACCTACAATTTAGTTCATTATTTTCAAGAATTAGGTCAAAAAGTTGTTGTGTACAGAAATGATGAAAGAACTTGTGAACAGATATTAAATGAAAAGTGTAAATATATAGTTATTTCACCCGGACCAAGTGAACCCAAAAAATCTGGGATATGTCTAGAGTTAATAAAAGAAAACTCAAAAACACTAAAACCGATACCAATGATTGGGGTATGTTTAGGACATCAGGCTATTGCCGAAGCGTTTAATGGATCAGTTATACAAAGCGGGGATCCTGTTCACGGTAAAGTTAGTAAAATTGAGCATGATGATTCAGAATTATTTCAAGGAATTAGAAATCCATTTAATGCTACAAGATATCATTCATTAATTGTAGAAAAAAAGTCACTGCCTAACTGTTTTGACATAATTTCTATGACAGAATCAGGAATAATAATGGGTATTAAACATAAAAAATTTCCTTTTTATGGAGTTCAATTTCACCCAGAGAGTATAGCTACAGAATTTGGACATAAATTACTAGAAAACTTTTTAAAGGTATTTAAATGATAGGAATTAATAATATTTTTAAAAAAGTTTTAAATGGATACTTTTTAAATTTTGAGGAATCTAGAGAATTATTTAATTTAATTATAAATAAAGAAATTGATCCCATTTCTATATCTAGCATATTATCAATTTTAAGTTTTCGTGGAGAATCCTTTGATGAAATCTTTGGCGCCATAAATGTTCTTAAAGAAAAAGCAAAAAAAATTCATCTTGATGGAGATTTAATAGATACTTGTGGTACGGGCGGAGATAACAAAGGTAGTTTTAACATATCCACAGCAACTGCAATTTTGGCTTCTGCATGCGGACTTAGTGTGGCAAAACATGGTAATCGATCAATTACATCAAAATCTGGAAGCTCAGATGTATTAACTGCACTCGGAATAAATATTCAGAATGACAATAAAATACAAAAAGGTTACTTTAAAAATAATAATATTTGTTTTTTATTTGCACCTTTTTATCATTCATCCTTAAAAAATGTAATGGATATTAGACAAAAACTACCGTTTAAAACGATCTTCAATTTACTTGGACCCTTGCTAAATCCAGCTAAACTAAAATATCAATTACTAGGAGTCGGAGAAAAAAAAAATTTAAAAACGCACTCCAATTGTTTGTCAAAAATGGATTTAAAATCTGCATGGGTTGTTAATAGTGAAAATGGATTTGACGAACTAACCACTACTTCACCAAATTTTGTATACAAAATAAAGGACAATAAAATATCAAAATTATATAAAATTTTTCCAGAAGAAGCTGGTTTGAATATTTCTAATGACTCAGAAATAAAAGGAGGAACACCAGATGAAAATGCATATATCATGAAAAGATTATTTGAAGGAGAAACCGGTGCAATAAGAGATAATGTACTGTTCAATACATCAGCTTGTTTAGTTATTTCGGGTAAAGTAAAAAATTTGAAAGAAGGTGTATTTTATGCATCAAAGCAAATAGATAATTTAAATGCAAAATCTAAATTAGATCAATTAATTAAATCATCGGAATAAAATGAATATTTTAGAAGAGATATGCCACTATAAGAAAAAAGAAGTTAATGAACTGAAAAAAGAAAAAAAAATTAGCTTTAATAAAGAGGTAAACAAAAATAAAAAAAAAATTAGTTTACTTTTAAAGAAAAAAAATAAAAACATTTATAATGTGATTACTGAAATAAAACGAAAATCACCAAGTGCAGGCTTAATTAAGAAAAACTTCAACTTAAAAAAAATTGCTGAAAACTATATAAAGGCTGGTGCAGTTTGTCTTTCCGTTCTAACTGAAAAGAGGTATTTTGGGGGTGATATCAATTTTATAAAAGAACTAAAAGAAAATACAACAATTCCATTATTAAGAAAAGATTTTATTGTAGATGAATGGCAAATTTATGAGAGTTTTCATCACAATGTTGATTGTATTTTGTTGATTTTAGCAATACTGGATGATGAGACTTTTTTTAGATTTTATTCATTGGCAAAGAAATTAGGTCTTGACATTCTGGTTGAAGTTCATGACGAAGAAGAACTCAAAAGAGCACTATCTTTTAATGTCGATTGTATTGGGATAAATAATAGAAACCTTAAAACACTCAAGATCAACTTAAATACTTTTAAAACACTATCCAAATTAATTCCAGAAAATATAACTAAAGTTTGTGAGAGTGGAATAATAGAAAAAAAGCATATTCTAGACATGACTAAACATGGTGCTGACGCATTTTTAATTGGAGAAGCACTTATGAAAGAAGAAAATATTTATCAATCAACTCGGGAGCTAATTAAAAAAAATGATAGAGAAGTTTAGTCATATTACTGGTAATAAAGCCACAATGGTGGACGTTTCTCATAAAAAAAAAACTATCAGAGAAGCTCATGGTTATGGAAAAATTAAGTTTCAAAAAAATACATTTTTAAAAGTAAAAGAAAACAACCTTAAAAAAGGAGAAATTTTCTCAACTGCAAGAATTGCATCTATACAAGCAGCAAAGAAAACCAGTGATTTAATACCTTTATGTCATAATATTAAAATTAATTTTATATCAGTTGAATTTAATTTTTCTGAAAGAGATAACTCAATTATTATTAACTCCATCGTAAAGACAACAGAAAATACTGGCGTAGAAATGGAAGCATTAACTGCAGTAAATATTGCTGCACTAACTATCTATGATATGTGCAAATCATTGGACAAAAATATTGAAATTTCTCAAATAAAGTTAAAATACAAATCTGGTGGAAAATCAGGAAAATATATAAATGATTCAATTTGAACAAGCACAAAAAATTTTAAAAAATATTGTTGTTGAATCCAAAAAAAATGAACTTGTTCCTCTTGAACTCGCATTTATGAGGACTTTAGCTAAAGATTACAAATCATTTTCATATTCTCCTCCGTATAATAGTTCTGCAATGGATGGAATAGTTGTTAATAAAACTGATCTTAAAAAAAATAAAATTTACAAAATTGTAGGTGAATCAAAAGCTGGACAAATTAGATCAACTGAAATAAAAAAAAATGAAACTAAATATATTTATACAGGAGCACCTATTCCTGGAAAAAGTGAGAAAATTGTAGTTCCAAAAGAAAACTGTCAATTAGTAGATAATAAATTTATTAAAATAATATCTTTACCAAATAATAGCTATATACGTTTTAAAGGTACTGATTATAAAAAAAATGAAATTTGTCTTAAAAAAAAAACTATTTTAACAATCAGAGATTTAACTTTAGCAAGTAGTATGAATTTAAAAAGTTTAAAAGTGTTGACAAAACCAAGAGTTGCTATTTTGATCACTGGAGATGAAATAAAAAGCTCAATGAATCCAAAAGCAAAAATTGTTTCATCAAATACTGTAATCTTAAAAAGTTTTATTAACCACTTTGGAGGTGAAGTAAGTGATATAGTGATAGCGAAAGATCAAGAAAAAGATATTTTAAATAAAATTAATTCCTTAAACAATTTTGACTTACTCGTAACGAGTGGAGGTATTTCAGTAGGTAAATATGATTTAATAAAAAAAACCTTAGAGAAAAAGAAGATAAAAATACATATAAATAAAGTTGCAATGAAGCCAGGTAAACCAATAGTTTTTGGATCCTTTTCTAAAAATAAATATTTTTTAGGTTTACCAGGTAATCCAGTGTCATGTTATATTTGTTCTTTATTTTTTCTAAAAGAAATTTTAAGTAAAATTACAGGTAACTCAAAAAATCACTTACATAATGAGCTTGCAACATGCGACGAATATATTCCACCTAACAATAAACTAACTTCCTTAAGCAGAATCGTAATAAAAAAAAATAAAGAAAAAGTAAGCTTTAAACTAGTGAAGAGTCAAGACAGTTCCTTGATTAAAACTCTATCGGAATCTGACGGAGTAATAATAAGAAAACCATTTGCTAAAGAAATTAATGTTGGAGAAAAAATAAAAGTTAATTTGTTTACTCGTTTATTAAATAATTATTTTTAATTTTTTTTTTTTCTAGGTATCAGATTATCTAAACCCATTTTATTAAGAACTTTTAATTGATACTTTTCTATTACTGAATTAATTTCTTTAACTCCAAAATCATCTCCACATGTAGTTCTTAGTGGTCTATTCCCATATTCGGTTTTGATTAAGTTTAAAATTACCTCGGAAACTAATTTAGGATTACAATCTGGGTTGTCTTTCATAATTTCTTTGAAGTATTGCATTGTTTGTTCAGCAGCATGAGCTAAATCTCCGTAATCTTTCAATTGCTCTAAATCTTCTGGACGCGGTGAATTGTCAATTAAATCTGTTGAAAATGGTCCTGGTTCGACAATGACTGAATCAATATTAAAAGATGAAAGTTCATAACGATATATTTCTGCAAGAGCTTCAACAGCAAATTTACTAGGATTATAGGTACTAAGAAATGGAAAAATTATTCTTCCAGCAATAGATGAAATAGTTATAAAAAGTCCATCTTTTCTAAGCTTCATAAAAGGAAGAATTTCTTTAAAAAGTCTAGCTACTCCAATATAATTTACATCCATCTGTTTTTCAATTTGTCTAACTGTAAATCCTTCTGCTAGTCCTACATTCATTATTCCTGCATTATTAATAACAACATCAATTTTCTTAAATTGCTTTATAACATTTTTGACTACATTTTTTATTGAAATAGGACATGTTACATCTAAATCTTTAATTGATATATTTTCATTTAGTTCATTTAACTCATTTGCTGTGTCAGAGTTTTCTCCATTTGTATTTCTCATTGTGGCTAT
>JAOOJU010000020.1 GCA_028407765.1 Rickettsiales bacterium | reverse complement strand
CACAAAAAGTTGAAGCTAAATTATCAATAAAAGCCTTTGATAAACTACTTTCTCTTCCGATGCAAAGATTTAATAAAGAATCTCACTTATTTTCAAAGTTCACATCACAAGTAACTCAAATTAGAAATTTATTAACTCAAAAAATATTTTCTACTGCATTAGACTCGATTGCTCTTCTGGTATTTGTACCAATCCTTTTTTTTTATAGCCCTCTTTTATTTGCTGTTGTATTTTTTTTCAGTATTCTAGGGGCAATAAGTTCAATGTACTTCACCAAAGTACAAAGAGATGCATCAATTGGAATGAGTCAGAGCGATGCAAAACGTCAAGAACTTGTTTCAATCGCTGTAGATGGAATTGAAAATGTAAAAGGTCTTGCATTAGAGCCTAGTATAAAAGATGCTTGGAGAGATGTTGAAGCATCTTATATAATTGCTTCTGAAAACTTTCAAAAAAAAACAGCAATTTTACAGAATGTAACATCAACTATAAATCAATTAATGACTGCAATGGTTATTTTTGTCGGAGTTCATCTTGTTTTCTCTGGAGGTTTATCTGCCGGAATTTTAGTGGGTTTTAACATGTTAGCTAGTAGAGTCTCTACTCCAATTATAGCTTTAGTTACTTTGAAGACTGAAATAGGAAAATTATTACAATCTATTGAAGTTATGGCTGGAATTGTCGATGCAAACTCAGAGACAACAGTAAAAGGCCAAAAACCTCAACTTATGGGCCAAATTTCATTAAAAAATATTGAATTTGGTTATGATGATGAAACTAAAATTCTGAGAAATATTAATCTTGCCATTAATCCCAGACAAATAGTTGGAATTACTGGTATAAGTGGATGTGGTAAAAGTAGTTTAACAAAATTACTTGTTGGTTTATACAGACCACAGTCGGGAATGATTTCATACGACAATACCGATCTGAGACTTTTAGATCTCAGTCATATTAGGTCTCAAGTCTCTCTAGTTGATGATAATAGTTATTTTTTTCCTGGAACAATAAGAGAAAATATTGCGAGACCAATGCCAAATTCTTCTATGGATAGAATAATTTGGGCAGCAAAGAAAGTCTCAGCTCATGAGGAAATCGAAGGGTTTATAGAAGGTTATGAGACATTACTCGAAGAAAATGCCGCAAACCTCTCGACTGGGATGAGACAAAAACTTCAAATAGCAAGAGCTTTGATAAGAAATCCAAGAATTTTAATTTTTGATGATGCAATGAGTGGTTTCGATGTTGATAGTGAAATAAAATTGTATGATTCGTTGCCTGATATTGCCGTTGGAAGAACCGTCATAATTGTTTCTAGTAGATTGTGGCATTTAAGGATATGCAATAAAATTTTTGTACTTGAAAATGGATTAATCTCTCAACAAGGCTCATTTGATGATTTAACGAAAAATAATGGTTTTTTTATGGATACCTATAAAAAGCAAATTGAAATGCTCGGTATAAATAATCCAATTTTAAACATAAAAAAAGCAATGTAAATGCCTGAAAAAAAAAGAAATATTAGGAGTCTAGCAGAAGGTGACGTGCTATTTAGAGAAGGTGAGGTTGGTGATTTTGCATATCAGGTTGTAACTGGCGAGATTGAAATATGTAAATTTAATGGAGACGAATACGTTACCTTATCTAATTTAAAAAAGGGTTCACTTTTTGGAGAAATGGCTCTAATTGATAAGCAGCCCAGAAGCGCTATGGCAAGGGCTACGAAAGAGACTATTGTTAGAGAAATTGATCAAAATGCATTTTTAACATATTTAAAAAACTCTCCTCAAACTGCATTCAACATGATGCAGCAACTATCCAGCTACGCGAGAAATGCAAACGAAAAATTAACTGTTGATGCATTAGATTCTCCGAATGAAGAAAATGAAGAAGTTAGTATTACGAGAAAAGAGCTAACTGAAGAGGAAAAAGAACAAATAAAAAAAGAAGAGGTAATGAGAGAATTATTGGATGAATATGATGATGATATTGATCAAATTAAAGGTCGACAAATTCCTAAACCTGTAAAATACACTATTTATACCTTTGGATTTTTAATTGTATTTCTAATTATATGGAGTACTGTTTCGGAAATTGATACTTCAGTTACCGCATCTGGAAAAATAACAACAATTGTTCCCAATATTGAAGTTCAGTCAAATTATAAATCAGTTGTCAAAGAAGTTTTAATTCAAAAAGGACAAAAAGTTGAGGAAGGTCAATCGTTGGTTATTTTTGATGACGTTCTACAAAAAGCAGATAAAAGAAAGTTAAATTATCAATTAGATGTAATTAACTCAAAACTTGATCGTTTAAAAAAACAAGCACAGCTTAGATCAGGAAGTGATGTTGCTGATCCAATAAATAACAGACAAAATGTAATTTTTAAAGATAAGAAAGAACAGTATCTTGCAAAGTCGGCATCATTAAAAAAACAAATATCGTCAACAGAAGATGATCTAACTTTTATTACGGAGCAACTTGAAATTCAAAAAAAGTTAGAAGAATCAAAACAAAGTTTATTTGAACTTGATTTAGTTTCTGAATCTCAGGTATTAGCTGAAAGAAATAAAAGATTATCCTTAGAAAAAGAATATACAAAAACTAGCAATAAATTAAGTGAACTTCAATCTAACAAAGAAGAATATATGAGTAAGTGGTTTGGTGGTATAAATGACGAACTTGTTGCCCTTGAGGATCAAAAAATGACTCTTCAAGAAGATATCAATAAACTAGAAAGACAACAAACTGATGTAATTGTGAAAGCTCCTACCTCAGGAATGGTACTTAGCGTTCACTCTTTATATCCTGGTTCAGTTATTAATCCAGGAAATGCTGTTATAACATTAGTGCCCACTGGGGTTGAATTACTTACTATTTTTGACGTGGATCCATCAGATATTAGTAAATTACTACCAGATACCTCTGTTAAAATTCAACTAAGTGCATTACCAGCTCAAAAACATGGAGAACTAAAAGGAAGAATTTCTTACATTTCTGCTGATACAGTTAATAAAAACGTAGATGGTAAAGATGGTAATTTTTATAGAGCCAGGGCAATTATAACAGAAAATGGTCTAAAAGATACCCCACCCGGCTTTAACCTTATGCCAGGAATGAAGGTTTCTGGAAAAATAAGAGTTGGAAAAAGAAGATTAATTACCTATTTCCTTTATCCTTTAATAAGAACTTTAGGTAATAGTTTTGCTGAGCCTTGATGAAAATTAAATTGAAATTCAGAACAATTGTAACGCTACTGGCATTATTTTTTTCTATATTGTTGGGTCTTGTTAGAGTATCAGATCCAGAAATTGTTGAAGTAACAAGGCTGAAATATTTTGATTTATTGCAACGCCAAAATCCTAGAATCACTGATGGACAAACCTATTCTGTTATTATAGATATTGACGAAAAATCATTAAAAGAAATTGGTCAATGGCCCTGGCCCAGAACTGTTTTAGCTGAGCTTTTTGAAAAATCAGGAAATGCTGGAATGCTTGTTCTTGGTTTAGACGTTTTATTTGCAGAGAAAGATAGAACCTCTCCTAATTTAATAGCTAAAGACTTACAAAAAAGATTTCCAGTTATTTCTGAAGAACTTAAAAAATTGCCGTCTAACGAGCAAGTTGCAGTTGAATCAATGTCAAATATTCCAATTGTTTTAGGGCATTCTGCTTTAAATGTTTTAGGAGATGCAAATAGAAAAGACGTCAAAGAATCTTCTGTTAAAGCTATATTGGGTGAAGACCCAAAGAAAAAGTGGTTAAAGCTTTACCCAGGTATACTTGCAAATATTCCTGAGTTTGAAAATTCTGCCGTAGGTGCTGGTACTATTTCTTTGGCTGAGGAACCAGACGGAATTATCAGACGAATTCCAATTATCTCTAATATTGCAGGAAAAATAAGACCAACCTTGGCTTTAGAAATGATAAGAGTTGCATTCCAGGGGAACAGTATTGCAACAAAAACGGGTGTAAATGGTGTTGAAGAAGTTTTGATTCAGACAAAAACTATAGGAAAGGCATCAATTCCCACTGATTCAGAGGGAAGAGTTTGGATACATTACGGTCCATCAGATTCAGTTAACGCAAAAAAATCAAGATATTATGTTAGTGCTTCTGATATTATTCAAGGAAGAGTAGGAAAAGATAGACTATCTGGAAAACTTGGAATTCTTGGTACTTCAGCAACAGGACTAAAAGATATAAGACCAACATCAGTTGAAGAAAGAATGCCCGGAGTTGAAGTTCATGCAAACTTGGTTGATACAATAATCTCTGCCATCTTGTATTACTCTAGTTCCAAAAGAGCTGAAGAAATTTATAATTCATCTATAAAATCCGGTCTTTCCAAAACTGAAGCATTAAAAAAATCTGAAAGTATTAAAATTAGTGGTTCTCCATTTTTAACCTCAGGAGTTAATATGCCATTCTATGAAGCAATATTTACAATTTTTTTAGGATTTATTTTTACATTTTCTGCTTTAAAATTTGGTCCAGTTTTAAATATTGCATTTCTAGTTACCATAATAGGTTCTGGATTTTATTTAAGTCACAATCTTTATTTAGAAAAAAATATACTATTTGATCCCACATTTGCAGGTTTTTCAACTTTTATAATATATTTTAGTACTACTTTTGCAAACTATTTAAGGGATGCAAATGAAAAAAAACAAATTAGAGGAGCTTTTTCTCAATATCTATCTCCTGCACTTGTTGAGCAATTAGCAGCTGATCCAGATAAATTAGTTTTAGGAGGGGAAACAAAAAAAATGAGTTTCTTATTTTGTGATGTCAGAGGTTTTACAACTATTTCAGAATCTTTTAAAAAAGATCCTCAAGGATTAACAAAATTAATTAATAGATTTCTTACCCCACTGACAAATGAAATTATTAATCATAATGGTACAATTGATAAATATATGGGAGACTGTATCATGGCATTTTGGAATGCACCAATAAATGTAAAGGGTCATGAATCAATGGCTTGTGATGCAACGCTTAAAATGCATAAAGCTCTTGAAGATCTAAATTTATCCAGAAAAAAAGAAGCTGAAGAACTTAATCAACCATTCTTGGAACTTAAAATTGGGATAGGAGTTAACACCGGGAATTGTGTAGTTGGAAATATGGGGTCAGACCAAAGGTTTGATTATTCTGTTCTTGGGGATGCTGTGAATCTTGCTTCTAGACTCGAAGGACAATCAAAGGGTTATGGTGTAAAAACAGTTATTGGATATGAAACTTATGAAGCAATTAAAGAGAAATATGCTACATTACAACTTGATAAAATTGCAGTTAAAGGTAAAAAAGAGGCTGTTTCGATATATGCATTACTTGGCAATGAAGAATTTAAAAATCAAAATGAATTTAAATTACTATTAAAAAATCATACTATAATGCTTGAATGTTATTTTAAACAAGATTGGAGTGAAGCAATTAAAATGATGAAAATAAATAAAGAGTTTTTAAATGGAGTTATGAAAGATTATTATAAAATTTTTGAAGAAAGAATTGAAATTTTTAAAAAAAAACCACTTCCTTTAGGTTGGGATGGTGTTTTTGTTGCAACCTCAAAATAGAAACTTATCATGAATGAAAAAATAAGAATTCTTCCAGATCAAGTAGTTTTTAATCAAGGTGATGAAGGAGATACAGCTTATTTGGTTGTTTCTGGATCTTTGGTAGTTGAACGAGATCATAAAAGAGTTGGAAACTTGACAACCGGAGAAATTTTTGGAGAATTATCTTTAATTCTTGGTGAAAAAAGAAAAGCAACGATTATGGCTGTTACTCCATCAGAAATTGTTGAAATACGACCAGCAGCACTTAAAGAAATTTTACTGTCATCTAGTTTAGAATTACACAAAATTATCAAACAATTTTCAGTTGAACTAGGAAAAGATTCAGATTATGAAATACCAATAAGTCTTGAAAATTTAAAAAAGCTTGTTGATGGTGAACCCGCAGTAATAAAAGCTCTTGCTCTTCAATTACACCATAGGTTATCAAAAATGAAATACACCTGAATAATTTTTTTTTGGTATCCTAAAACAGAACTTTATCTTTATTAAAAGGTAATATCGTTTGTATTAATTTAATCATTCTGGTAATATTGATAGATGAAGTACTCTGATTATATCCACGAATCTGAGATAAAACATAGAACGATAAGCTATAACCTTTTGACTCCAAGACCTTCAGCATCTGATCCTGATGCTCTTAAACCAAAAAAAATCAAAGTTGGTCCAATTAAAGCACTAAGTCTTCTAGGTCCTTATACTTCAGTAAGAATAATGGAGCAGTTAAAAGCTGTTTTTCCCTTAGCAGCATATTTATTCCTTTTTCAATTATTAATATTAAGACAACCGATTGGTGAAGCTTCTACTATATGTCTAGGCTTAGTGGCTGTTATTGTTGGCCTTGCTATTTTCATGGAGGGATTAAAAGTTGGATTGATGCCATTTGGTAATATAATAGGTGATCAGTTACCAAAAAAAGCTTCAATGAAAGTAGTTTTAGTTATCATAGCCATATTAGGAGTTGGAGTAACCTTTGCAGAGCCCGCCATTGGTGCACTTCAAGCCTTTGGGGGAGGCATTGATCCAAATAAAGCTCCATATTTATTTGAACTACTGAATAATTGGACACAACAACTTGTTTTAATAGTTGGAGCTGGTGTCGGTCTTGCTGCTGTTTTAGGTACCCTTAGATTTGTTAAAGGGTGGTCACTAAAACCAATGATATATCTTTCATTGACTCCAGCTATTCTATTAACTTTTTACGTTTGGTCTAATCCAGATCTTAAAACTATTCTTGGTCTAGCATGGGATTGTGGAGCAGTTACTACTGGGCCTGTCACAGTACCTCTTGTTCTATCTCTTGGAATTGGTATTGCTGCTTCAGCTGGAAAAGGTGATTCATCATTATCTGGTTTTGGAGTTGTCACGCTTGCTTCAATCTTTCCTATAATTGCAGTCTTAAGTTTAGCAATTTTTGTATCTTTTCAAATTACTCCAAATGAAATTATAGATGCAGCTAACTTAAATGCTCAGAATCTTGGTCAATCTTCAAAGGAATTAACCAGATGGCAAAAAACTCCATTTATAGAAATTTTTGCTGGTATTCAATCAATACTTCCTCTTGTAATTTTTTTAATGATTGTGCTTTTTGTTGTTTTAAAATCAAAGTTACCTAATAATATGGTAACTGGTTATGGTTTAGCATTATCCATTATTGGCATGTGTGTTTTCAACGTTGGTCTTACTTACGGTCTTGGAAAAATTGGAGCACAAGCAGGTACTACTCTTCCTGCAGCATTTATGGAAATTCAGATAAGTGAGATCTCACCTATTTATTCGCAAACACTTGGTTTAACAATAGTAATACTTTTTGCATGGATACTTGGGTTTGGTTCAACTCTTGCTGAACCTGCTCTAAATGCTTTAGGTGCAACTGTTCAAGACTTAACCAATGGTGCTTTTAAGAAGTCAATGTTGATGTATAGTGTTGCTGGCGGAGTTGCATTTGGAATTGCATTAGGGGTTGGAAAAATTGTTTTTGCTTTTGATTTGGCTACTATTCTGATCCCATTGTACATACTTGCGGTTATTTTAACTGCTCTTTCTACTGAGGAATTTGTCAATGTAGCATGGGATAGTGCTGGCGTAACAACTGGACCTGTTACTGTCCCATTAGTTTTAGCAATGGGTCTTGGTCTTGGAAATGCTGTGTCTGCTACAGAAGGTTTTGGAATATTATCAATGGCAAGTATTTGTCCAATTCTTGCTGTTCTTTGTATGGGACTTTATATTCGAATAAAACAAAAAATAAATTAGCAATATTTAAAGGGGGGGAAATGCAAATATCAATTAAAACATTCTTGAAAAATTATAATGGTAAAAAAATTAATAAAAAAAATAAAGGAAATTTCTATGGCTAGGCAAATTACATACTTATCAGACGTTTATTTGATTACATGTGTTGTTGAGAATGGTAGCGCAGATAAAATAGTTAGGGCTGCAAGTGACGTTGGTTCTCAAGGTGCAACTATAAACTATGCAAGAGGAACTGGAGTTAGAGATAGAATGGGTCTCATAGGAGTAACCATAGACGAACAGAAAGAAATTATAAGGATAATAGTATCAAAAGAACAATCAAATAGAGTTTTTGAATCGATGTATTTAGCTGGTGATTTAGATATTGCTGGAAAAGGAATTATGTGGATGACTAAACTTGATAGAGTAGCGACGTATATTCCAGATGAAGTTTTGAAAAGAGTTAGTGAGGTATAGATGTATGTTGAAATAGGTGGGCTAATAAAAAAAGGCCTTGGTCATGGAATAATTGAAAAGTTTTCAAAGAAAAAAAGTGTTATTACGGTCGGTGTTGCAAATGGTAGAACAAGAGACTTATTTGATATTCAAGAATTTGGTGATGCCAGTGAATCAGAGATACTAACAATAATTGTTGAAGAAAAAAGTAGTGATAAAGTTTTTGATGAACTTTTTAAGTTTTTAGAACTTAACAAGAAAAATCAAGGTGTTATATATAAGTCCGAGAGAATTTTAAAAGGAAGTTTTATAAAGAAGTAAAAAATCATCTCTCTGATAATGCAAAATATGAGTTCTTTAAAAAAGGCGATAAAAAGTAATCCAAAAAACTTCTTCTTCCAGTAACAATTCCAACAATCACTGGAACTCCTGAATATAAGTTATATATTTCTTCTCCTTTAAAAAAAGAACTTTCCTGAGTTTCTATTTTAACTAAATAATACCCTTCATCTTTATCATTTGAAACTCTATCAGCACCTATAAAAACAACTTTTCCGTTCAAAGCTTGAAACCTTGAACCTTCGGGAGAATTAAGTCTTATCTTAGCATCAAGACCAATTTTAATAAAACCTACTTCTGAAAGTGGTAATTGTGCCTCAATAATCAGCTTTTCATTTTCTGGGACTATTTCTACAACTGTTACACCAGGTGCAACTATAGCACCTTTTGAATTCACAGATATCAACTTAACAACACCCTCAACTGGGCTTTTTAAAATAGTTCTATTTAAACTGTCATAAAACTTAGTTATTCTTTTTAAGAGTTCTGATTTTTCTTTATTTAATTCTGAAAACTCATTATTTAGTTGTTCATTAAATTTTAAATTTATAGTTTCTAATTTATTTTTCTGTTCTTCTAATTGCCCATCTACACTTGATAATTCTCTCAATAACTCCAAATGTTTGAATCTATTGGTTGCTTCGACTTCCAACAATTTTTCACTAATAAGAGTTTGTTCCTTAATGAGATCATATCTTTTTTTTAAATTTTTAATATTTTTTTTCATAGTTTTTTGTTCGGATTTTAGATTATTCATCCTACTTATCAAAAGTTCATTTTCAAATTTTAATAAATTTCTATCAATTTTCTCTGTTAACATTTTTTCTGGAATTTTTGTTAATCCTTTTTTTTCTGAATTTACTCTCAAAATAGATAATTCAATGGATTTTAATCTAGTGTCAATTTCTTCATATTCGGAAGAAGCTTTTTCTTTAGACAAAACGATTAATGGTTGATTTGATTGAACCTTTTGGCCTTCTTTGATTAAAATATCTTCAACAATACCTCCCTCAAGATGTTGAATATATTTAATTCTTCCTTTTGGTATAACTTTTCCATCTGCAATACTTAAAACTTCTAAAAAATCAGTGTTTAAAAGAAAAATACTTGATGAAAAAAAGATAATAAGTAAAAGTTTAAATTTTTTACTTAAGAGTGATTTAGAAAAATAACTTTCTGAAGCTATTTCTTCATCAAAACTCCATGATTTCCAGTCTTTTTTTTTATCCATCTAAATTATATTTGTTGTCTGTTAAATTTAAAATCTCATAATCATTTGTAAAACATATTATGGTTTTTTTTGCTTTTTTGAATGACCTTATTAAATTGATTACAAAGTTTCTTCCTTCTAAATCTAAATTCTCTAATGGATCATCCAATATTATTACTGAACGGTTTCCTGATAACATTCTAGAATAATGTACTTTCTTATGGATTCCAATAGAAATATCCTCATCTAAAATATCACTAAAAGTTAAGTTACATTTTTTTATGGAATCTCCTAAACCAACTGAATTTATCAACCTTGAAATCTCAGACTCATTGAGTTGATCATTTCCAATCCTTATATTATCAATTAACGAAACATTCAAACATCTTAAATTTTGAGGAACAAATCCAATTTGATTTCTCCACCAAATCATAGATAAATTTTTTATATTGGTTTTGTCGATAAGTATTTCGCCAGATGTAGGACTGATTAGTCCCAAGATAAGCTTACATAAGGTGCTTTTTCCAGAGCCATTCTTCCCCGAAATAGTAGAAAGCTCTCCAATCTTAAATATTAGGGACTGATTCTTGAATAAAAAAGAAGAACTATTTTCATAATTAAAATCTAAATTCCTGATTTCAATACAATCATTGAGCTTATTTAATCTTAAGCCAATTTTCTTTGCGCTGTTAACCTTAAAAAAATCATTAATAATTAAAAAATATTTGCTAACATTTTTAAAACTATAGTAAGACTTTTGTGCGTTTATAGATATTTGTAATGCTCTTGCTGAAAAAATATTAAAACCAATGAGCGTTCCAATAGTTAAGTCACCATTTACTACATAAGTACTACCAATGCCAATAATTACTATTGTATTTATTAGCATAATAAAATGAGTTAAGTTCATCTGGTGATTAGCTGATTGATTAAAATAGTTATTATCTTCAAATTGTCGAGTAACAATTGAGGCAAATTTAAATCCGATAAAATTAAAAATATTTAAAGACTTAAGAAAAAAAGTTTTACTCTTCAGATCATCAAATAATTGACTATATTCTTTTGGTTTTTCAAAATTTTTTGTTATAAACACCAGTTTCTTGTTGTGAAAACTGGTTTGAATAATAAGCGTTATTAATAAAATTGTAGTAAAAATTGAGGCTAATGTATAATTGAGAAAAAATAGTATAAAAATAATTAAAATTGCAAATAATGAATCAAGTATATTTGATTGATTATTCGAATTAAGTACCTGTAAAATATTATTATTAACATCAAGTATAGTATTTAAATTATTGTTTTTAAATGATTTATTTTTCAAAACTTCAGATTCAAAAAAAGTTTTTAAAATTGATAATTTTAATTCTTTTATTGGTTTTATAATAATTTTAGAACAAAAACTATCTCTTATATTTCTAAAATTATATTCTATTGTGGCAACTAATAATGCTCCAGACACAAGAAATAATAGAGTGCCTTCAAGCCCAAAGGTAATATACCTATTAAATATATGTATTATAAAAATTGGGCTCAACAATCCAGTAGTTATAATAACGAAAGATAAAAAGAAAAGAGTACCAAAACCTTTTCCATCACTTAATATTTTTAACCAGTATCTCATATCACTCTCAAATCATATCATTTTAATATATATTTTTTCATCTTTATCTTATGTACCTAATGAAAGAGTAAAGTCGCTTGAACTCAATGAATCATTATCTATATCTTCAAGAATAGCTATTAAGCTTAATTCTGTTTCATCAAAACTACCGCCCATACTTGTATCTGACCATAGAAATACCGCAGAATCAGTTCCGTCACCTGTTACAATTAAAAAATCACTTATTGTTCCATTTCCCATATAATCTGTTCCTTTAATAAAAAAATTTAAACCTACAGATACCTCAGTTGAGGATGCCCAATCTTGGTTGGGAATGTTATCAAAATGATGTTGATAAAAATTGAAAACAATTGGAATATTATTTGAGTTTGCATCAGCATCATAATCAAAAGTATTTGTTACGTCTAAAAACCCTGATCTGGTGTAAACACTGTGACTGGGTATAGTATTGAACTCTAAAACATCGATTCCAGGCTCAAAATCCACAATAATATCTCCATCAGGAATTGCACCACCATCAACATCATAATAAAATATATCACGGCCTTCTCCACCAATTAAATAATCAGAACCTGTACCTCCAATTAAAGTATCATCTCCGTTAAGACCATAAATCTTATCAACACCGCCATGACCATATATTATATCATTTTCTTCCGTACCATATATATTTTCTGCTTCACTTGTTCCAGAAATTGTATTACTGCTGACAGATGAGTTATTATCATTGGTTTCATCAGCTTCAATAATGTCTTCTTCGAAATCATCATATAAAGATGCATCTTCATAATATGTTTCTTCGAAAGAATCAGATGTTTCAGTATAATCATAATCAATATTTAAGAAGTTATCAAAACCAAAAATATCTGAATCAAAGCTAGTATTAATTTCACCATAACTATCACTAGGAAGGCTCATACTCATAAACATTTCTCCAGGTGATTCAGAGTACGCTCCACCAAAAGTACTTGCTATACTTCCAAATGACCCTGCACCAAAACCTCCACTAAGTGTGTTTCCTCCAAAACCTTCTCCTGGGCCTCCAAAATTTTCTCCTAAGCTTTCAAAGTCTCCTGCTGAATCTCCAAAATCTCCTCCTAAATCCTCAAATTCATTCCCAAATGAATTAACTCCAATATTATCGTTAGAGTCTCCAAATATATCACTCCCAGGTAACTCTTCATTAATAGAAAAATCATTAGAAGATTCATTAAATCCACCAGCTTCGGCTGCAGCAGCTGCCATGGCTTCCTCTGGAGTTGCACCATCAGCCATAGCTGATTCAAACGCTTCGTTTGCAGCTACTTCTGATTCAAGGTTTTCTTCATCACTAATTTCTGATCCCATACTTTCCTCCCCCTCTAGACCCTCTTCACCTTCACCCAAAGATTCTCCATCTGGACCTAATCCCTCTTCTTCAGCTAATTCTTCGCCTGCTTCACCTTCTTCTTCAGCCACACCCTCCTCTACTACTGCTGTTTCTTCTGATATTTCTTCATCTTCTGATGCTTCTTCTTGCTGTTGTTCTTGTTGTTCTTCTTCCTGAGGAGGTGGAGCGGACTGGGGTTGTGGGGCTACTACTGGTGTTGGTGGTAATACAGCTAAAGCTGATCCATAATCAGCCTGGATCTGTGCTGCAGTTAAAATAATTGGTGGGGGTGGCGCTACATTAAAACTTGCGATGCTAGTTGTCGCACCTACTTGTGATAATGTCTGTGTTCCTGCAGCATTACTTACAGATATTTGTCCTACCCCACCCCCTGCATCTTGTAATAAGGTAAATGAGTTAGCATTACCTTCAACCGCTGCCTTACCAGCAACTGTAGTCCCTCTAATTCCTATTGTTGCTACAGGCGTACTTACACTCATTGCATCTGGACCAGTCTTTGCTATCTCTCCGCTAACAAAGCTAAACGCTCCTTCTAACATATCTACAGCCATACTCCCTGTCCCTGTAGAAGGATCATAAACAAGTTCATCTAAGACCATCTTTCCTCCTTCAGATAATGACATCGTTGTTTTATCTAGAAAGACTAATCCAACAGAACCACTGCCCTCAGTTTCAATCACATCACCTTTAAAAATAGGATCCCCATTAGATAGAGTAAATATATTACCATCTAAACGTGTAGCCTTGGCAACGCCTTTAACACTTGATACTTCACCAATCGATAATACACCTTCTCCTGTCGCTTGAACATATTGTCCAGGAGCCATGGGACCCGCTAAAGCACTAAGTAGAGAGCCTTTTAGCAATAAACCATTCTCTGTTTGAATACTAGGAAGTTCATGGTTCGTAAAGTAATCAACAAAGATCACTTGATCTTCATCTTCACTCATAACTATTAAATCTGATTGTGTGCGCGAGAAATTACCTGATGGAATCCAAGATGGGACATTGAAAGAGTTTAATGAATGACCAGAATAGTAATAATCTAAATCATTTTCGTTAATCTTTTGAATGGAAGCAAAGTGATTATCTACAGTATTTTTATTAGTTATTTCTGTTTCTAAATTAAACGCCTCTTTCCAATCATGTGATGATGACGGAATATCCTCTTTAAGATCGTCGTTTCCACTTTCTTTTATTATTTTTTCTGATTTTATTGAAGATTTCTCTAATTCTTTGTTATGTGTTTTGTTTTCTGAACCCATCTTTAATGAGGTTATTGTTGATTTCTTTGTTTCTAAATTAAACGCCTCTTTCCAATCATGTGAAAATGACGGGATATCCTCTTTAACATTATCATTTCCACTTTCTTTTATTATTGCTTCTGATTTTATTGAAGGTTTCTCTAATTCTCTAAAATTCTTTTCATCTCCTGAATTTAACTTTTGATGAGTTTTTAAAAGTTTATTATAAACTACCTCATTTATTACATCATTCAGTAGATTATCTATTTTTTGGCTTTGATCTTGATCTTCGTTAGTTTCATTGGAATAATTATTCTTTAAAGCCTTATCAAAGGATTTAGAAACAAAGAATTTTTCATCCTCATTAATATCTTTCAGGTCAATTTTTGGGGATACAGACTTTCCTTCCAAAGAATTTAAACTCTTCAGAATACTGGTATTTCTATCCTGCGAAACCTTATCTAGCAGTTCATCTATGTCAGTTTTTGTGTACACGTATTAAAAAAGCAATCTATGTGCCATTTTACTGGTAATTTATCAAATAAATCAACATACTTCAAATAGAGTTAAATGCTTTTATGTTAACTTTTTTCTAAT
Organism: Rickettsiales bacterium; assembly: GCA_028407765.1. Taxonomy (GTDB): domain Bacteria; phylum Pseudomonadota; class Alphaproteobacteria; order Methylaequorales; family Methylaequoraceae; genus TMED211. The sequence goes on along the minus strand of JAOOJU010000020.1, from coordinate 1,344 downwards.
ATAAAAACTTAGATTATCAACAAACAAAATCATTATAAATATTACAATTATAATAGTTGCTACTTTTTCATATTGAAACAAACTTAAATTGAAGTATAAAAGCTGACCTAAGCCACCTGCACCAACCACTCCTAAAATACTGGCTGCTCTGATATTATTTTCCCATCTGTATAAAGTATAACTTAATAATTGCGGAAAGATTATAGGCAAAGTTTGGTATAATAAAATTCTTATTTGATTATTTCCAGAAACATATAAACTAATTTTATTATCTCTTGGTATATTATTGTAAATATCAATAAAAAGCTTACCAAGAATTCCTGAGGTATGAAGAAAAAGTGCAATTGTTCCTGTAAATGGACCTAAACCAAATGCAACGAGCAATATAAGTGCCCATATCAGTTCTGGTATAGACCTCAATAAATTAAGTAAAGAGTTAATAGTCAATATTAAGATAGTATTTTTTAATTCTAAAAAAATTATTATTGAAATTCCAAAAATAAAAGCAAAAAAAGTACTTATGATTGACATTGATAAAGTTTCTATTGTTAGAAAAAATATGTCACAAATAAATTCATAAGATAAATTAGGCTTAAGAAACTCTTTAAAAAATGAAAAAAGACTAATCCAATTATTTAAATTAAATAACTCTATTAAATTCAAATTTAAAGAAAAAAAGCTAGTAATCAATAAAAATAAAATAATAAAAAATATTAGAGATTTTTGAAAAAAAACACTCATCTATTTACAAAAAACCCTTCTTATCCAATAGGATAGTATGTCAGAAATATATACTAATAACACAAGAGAAAGTATGATTGTTGATACTTCATTCAAAGCCATCATTTTAATAGAAAAATCCAATTGTTGACCAATTCCACCTCCACCAACAACTCCTAAAATAATTGATGTTCTCAGTGCACATTCCCATCTAAATAATGTATAAGATATTAGTTCATTAGAACATTGAGGTAATATTCCATAAAAAAAAGCTTTAAATTTTCCGTTTCCATTATAAATCAAATTTTTATATGGGTGTGTGCTCGACGAGTCGATAATTTCTATAAAGACTTTTGACATAAATCCTACGTAAGTAAAAACAATGGCAAATACTGCCGCTGTAACTCCCAAACCAAATATTCTTATAAAAATTATAGCTAAGATTAATTCTGGAAGACTCCTAAGAAAAACTAAATTACTTCTCAATAGATATCGACAAATTAGGCTTGTATTATTTATTTTCCCATCAAATAAAATAGACTTTGAGAGGCTCTGACAACCAATAATGGAAATAGGTATTGCAATAATTAAAGATAAAAAAAGACTTAATGTGGCGACACTAAT
>JAOOJU010000002.1 GCA_028407765.1 Rickettsiales bacterium | reverse complement strand
GATTTTATTCCAGCTAATTTAGCAACATGAAGACCAAAAGAACTTTTTGAAACGCCTTCTATAACTTTATACATAAAAATAATTTCACCATTTGATTCTTTTGTTTTCATTGTTTTTAAACAAACATTAGCAAAATTATTTTTTATTTCTGCAAGCTCTTTATAATGCGTGGCAAAAAAAGTTATGCAATTTATATTAGTTATTATAAACTCTAATATTGACCATGCTAGAGAAAGTCCATCGCTGTTTGAAGTGCCTCTACCAAGCTCATCTAGAATTATAAGAGAACTCTCAGTTGCACCATTTAAGATTCTTGCAGTTTCAACCATCTCTGTCATAAAAGTTGATAATCCTCTTGATAAATCATCTGATGCTCCCACTCTAGTATAAATTTTATCGAAAATTTTTAGATTTACTTTCTTTGCAGGGACAAAACACCCAATTTGGCTCATAATAGCAATAATTGCTGTTTGCCTTAAAAAGGTACTTTTCCCTGCCATATTAGGACCGGTCATCAACCAGGTTTGAGATTGTTCATCAAGATAACAATCATTAGGGATAAATTGTTCACCAGATTTAAATAAACTTTTTTCAACTACTGGATGTCTACCACCAATAATCTCAAGTTTTCTATCTTTGGAAAAAGTTGGTCTTGTATAATTTTTTTTTTCAGATAAATAAGCATAACTGCTCATAACATCAATGAAAGATACTGACTCACTTACATTACTCAAAATAGAAAAGCTTTTTAAGGCCGAAGAACACAAATCATCATATATTATTTTCTCAAGCTCAATTGCTTTTACTTCAGCCTGATCTATTTCAATTGAGGTATTCTTCAGATCATCTGTCTGAAAACGCGCCGAATGAAGTGTATTCTGAATCAAATAGAACTTAGTTTCATCACAGTCAGTCAACTTATGAGAATGCTTGTTGTTTATCTCAACAAAATAACCATGAAAATTATTGTACTTTATTTTGAGATTATTGAGACCTGTTATTTTTGAATAAGTTAGTTGTAAATTAATAATATTTTTTTTGTTTAGATTTTTTATATCTCTGTAATTATCAAGGTCTTTAGAAACTTTCGCATTAATTATACCACCATCAATAAAAGAAATTGGTGGAGTTGGATTAAGTGTTATACTTATTTGCTCTTCTAATATTTTTAATTTATTTATAATTGTTGTTGAAACAATCAATTCATTTAAAATTTCAATATTCAGATTCCTGATCACAGAATAAATTTCAAGGCTTTTATTAATAAAATTGGAAACAATGATCATATCTCTTGGGTTTCTTATCCTGGCACTAATTCTTGACAATGCTCTTTCAACATCAGGCAAACCATGAAGAGTAGACTGTATTTTATTTGTAATTCCTTTTTCATTGATGAGTTGTTCAACATAATCAAGTCTTTTGTTAATTTTCTTCTCATTCATTAAAGGGTTTTTTAAATGCTCCTTTAACATTCTTGAACCAGCAGCGGTTACTGTACAATCAACTACATCAATCAGGCTTCCTTCTCTCTCTCCATTAATCTTTGAAAATATTTCAAGGCTCTGAGATGATATTTTATCAACTTCTAAAAACTCATTATCCCTAATAATATTTAAATTTGAAACAGTCGGAATATTATCTTTCTGAGTTAAATTTAAATACTCAATTAAAGCTCCTGACGCACTTATTCCAAATGAATCTATTTCACCCAGTGATTTAAGAGTTCTTATATTAAAAAAATTTTTTATTTTTTCGTTATTATTTTTTTCATCAAAATAAGTAAATGGAACTATAGTTGTTTTATTTTCCCAAACTTTAAAATAATCCTTGAATACAATATTATTGAAAATGTTCTCTGTAGTAATAATTTCGCCGGGATCAATTTTATAAATTAGTTCGTTTAAATCTCTTTCAATAAATTGCTCATCTAATTTTTTCACATTAAACAGGCCTGTAGTCATATCGATCCAAGCAATAGAACCTTTTCCTCTATCTAAGAAAATACTTGTGAGAAAATTATATTTTTTTTCATCTAATAATGATTCTTCTAGAATTGTTCCAGGTGTAATAATTCTAACAACATCTCGCCTAAATATTTTTGGAGTTTTCTTTGATTTACCCTTTTCATCTGGCAAACTATCTAACTGTTCAGCTATTGCTATTTTAAAACCAAGTTTAATTAATCGTGAAAGATAATTTTGAACAGAATGGTAGGGAACTCCACACATTGGAATATCAATTTCATTGAGTTTTCCTCTTTTAGTTAGAGCAATTCCTAAATTTTTTGCAGCAACTTTTGCATCATCAAAAAAAAGTTCATAAAAATCTCCCATTCTGTAAAATAAAAGATATTCTTTGTGCCTTTCCTTTACCTCTAGGTACTGTGACATCATTGGGGTTACTTTATTAATTTTCTTACTTTCTTTATTTTTTGAAAAATCAATAAGGCTTTGTTGTTTAAGTTGCATTTTTATAGTTTACTAGTCATAGATTTAGAATAATATTTAAACATTTTCATGTATATTCATAAAGAGATTATTTATGTAATTTTTTTCATTCTTTTAATATCCGTCATTATTGTTATTAAATTTCTTATTGATTTTAAAAGAATAAACCGTGACATAAAAAAAATGTCTAAAGATCAATTATCTGCTAAAGATTATTTCTTCTTTCATCAGTTCGAACCGTTAATCTATAATATTAATACGCATGTAAAAAATTACCAAGAAAAGCTTAATTTAAAAAGACTACAGATACTTTTCTATGATAAATTTTTTAAATCTTTTCCCGATCCACTTTTTATAGTCGACGAAATTAATCAAATAGTAGAGCTTAATGCTAAAGCAATTGATTTAGTCGGAAAAGATGCGCGAACAAAAAATATTAATTCCATTCTTAGAATCCCTGGTTTAGGAGAAATCATTGAAGAATCTGTAAAAACAAGAAAATCTCAAAAAGCAATTTTAAGATTAATGTATCCCGTTGAAACTGTTTACAATGTTTGGGTGTCTGGTTCGAGTTTTTTAGGAGATACAAGTTTAAATTTTATAAGACTTTATGATGCAACCTCTGAAAAAAAAATTCAAGATCTTCAGACAGAGTTTGTTGCAAATGTTAGTCATGAATTAAAAACACCTGTGGCAGCAATTGTTGGTTATTGTGAAACTCTTCTGGGGGTCGGGAAAAATGACAAAACTATTAGAGAAAAATTTTTAAAAACTCTTAATACAGAAGCATCAAGAATTAGTTCACTAGTAAGCGACTTACTTTCATTAACAAGAATTGAAAGGATAGAGCATACCCCCCCTGAGACAGTAGTTGAATTAAATGAACTAACGAATGATGCTATTCAAGTTTCTCTATCATCTCACAAAATTAATAAGAAAATGATTAAATTTTTTAGTAAAAAAAAAATCCATTAAAATTCCTGGAGATTTTAATGAACTAAAGCAAGTCTTCATAAATATTATGGATAATTGTTTAAAGTATGGAAAATCAAAAAGAGGTCTTGAGATTAGATTAAGAGAAGATAGCGATTCGGTGACAGTTATTTTTCAAGATTTTGGTCAAGGAATAAAATCAGAAGATATACCAATGCTCACCAATCGTTTTTTCAGAGTGGATCAAACAAGGTCTAGGGATTTTGGTAATACTGGTCTTGGTCTTTCGATTGTAAAACATATTTTAAATAGACACAGAGCAAAGTTTTTTATTGACTCAGAATTAAGAAAAGGTTCGAAATTTTCCATAGAGTTTCTTAAATCTTATAATTAAAATTTTAACTTAAATATTTATGCATTTTTATTTGTTGTAATAAAACAACAAAATAAGGTTTTATCCTTTTTTGTCATTAAACTGCCATATTAAATTACTAATCTCCATACTAATTTAACTTAAAGAAGGAATTTAAAATGAAAAAACTTTTTATTTTAACAGCAATAGCATCAGTTATGGCTTTGAGCACTCATGCAAAAGGGGCTGGAGAATACGATGCACAGATTGATGCACTTCAAAATGAACTACTAAAAATTAAACAAGAAATGAATTCAGATAAAAACAAAGCCTATTTTAAAAAAGGAAGAGGGCTCAGTATTAAGAGCGTTGATGGAAAATATAGCTTTCAAATTAAAGGGAGAGCAATGTTTGATTTAACACAAGTTGGTGGTTTTCATGAAGGCCAATTAGGAGCAGCAGATCACTATGATGGATTTGGTGCTGAAATCAGAAGACTTCGTTTCTCAATTAAAGTAGACACAGGAGACGGGTGGGGTTTTGCATTCCAACCTGATTTCGCTGAAACAGTTACTGATGATTCTGCTAGTAATTCTACTACTTCAGCAGCAAAGGGTGTTGATGTAAAAGACGCATATATCTCAAAAAAAATTAAAGGGTTAGGAAAATTTTCTTTCGGTAACGTAAAATCTGCCGGCGGTATGTATGAGAACACAAGTTCAAATAGTTTATTAATGATGGAACGACCAATGTACAATGAGTTTGCAAATCTTGCCCATAGAGCTGGTATACACTACGATACAGGTGGAGCTTTTGGGAAAAACCTTCATGTTAAAGTGTCGATGACTTATGGTAATGAAGGTGCTTGGCGACAGGAACAAGAAGACGGTGATGGTACAGAGACTTCATGGAATCACTCAGTTGCTACTCACTATACTCAAAATTTAGGTAAAAAACATCAGTACTTGATTGGTGGTTCTTATACGATAGAGCGTCCGCTAAATGATAATGCTAGAGGCGTTTCTTTCAGACAACAAGGTGTTCATACCTTGGGTGAAAAAATTGTGGATACTACGTTATCAAATATAATCTCTTATGGTTATGGTGGGCCACAGGCTATATATACAAATGGACCTTTCTTTGCGTCTGCTGAATACTATTTCATTTCTGGAGATAGAAAAGGAGATTACTCAACGTATGACGATTATGCCGCTCAAGGTGGGGCAATCTATGCTCAATATTTTGTTAATGGGAACGCTAACGTTAAAATTAGCGGAAAAAAAGGTGTAATTGGCGGTGTTAAGTGTAAATCGTCCACTGGTTGCACGGCAATCAAAGCCATGCTTGAATCAATCGATTCACGAGACGGTGAATTAAGTGCTACTGCTACTGCTGGTACTCATGCTAAAGTACTACATGTAGGATTCAATCACTATTTTACTTCTAATGTTAGAATAATGGTTGATATTGCGAGAGGTCTATACTTAGGTGGTCATACTGACTGGGTAAGAGATCAAACTGGCAGACATACGATGACTTCAGCTCAAACTAGATTACATCTTAAATTCTAATAGTTTATGAATAGTTAATTGTGCAAAAAAAAGCCCTATTAAAAGGGCTTTTTTAACAATCAAACAAAACTAAAATTTTTTTGTAATAATAATATAATAAATAATTGTAAAGCTTATGTTTTTAATCACTTACTAGAAAAAAATATATCTTTTGAGAAATATTATGAACGATAGTTTCTATGTAATTTTGACTTATTTACATAATAAAATTATTGTTAATAATACAAAAAATCTAGTATGAAAAAAAAAACAAGATCTAAATATAACATCGGTGAACATCCTTATAAAAAAAAGGGAATTAAAAAAGTTTTTTTTGCATTTAGCAATAGTTTTTCTGGATTCAGTTTTGCGTTTAAAGAAGAAAGCGCCTTTAGACAAGAATTATTTCTTAGTATCGTATTAATTCCACTTGCACTATTTCTACCTGCAACATTTGTAGAAAAAATACTTATGATAGGAAGTATTTTGGTGCTTTTAATTGTTGAACTGTTAAACTCAAGCATTGAAGCAGTCATAGATAGAGTTTCTCTTGAACATCATGATTTATCAAAGAAGGCTAAAGACTTGGGAAGCGCCGCAGTCTTCATTTCATTAATGTTAGTATTCATAATCTATATAACTTTTATTGTAAAATATTGTTAAGAATAATTCACAACCTGAAAAATATAAATGATTGAAAAAATTAAACTAGATTTTACCATCCAAGCCCATTTGAAAGTATTTATGAACAATCTTTTCTTGGTTCTCCAACAACCAATCAATTGATGGTTCATTATTCATAGCTTTATTAATTGCATTAAAAGTAGCTTTTCTGTGAATATCAAATAAAATCTTATGATCCAGATTATCATCATTAGCTACTGATGGATTAAGCCATACTGATACAATAACTCCTAATTCATTAGCCTTATCCTTTGGAATATCTCCAGATCTTACGGCATCTAACACACCATTTGCTATTGCGGCTTGAACAGTACCCATCAAAATATTCGTATATCTTTCCTTGTTAACAGTTACTTTACTCACCATTAATGTTGCGGGTCTAACCATAATATCCGTATTCATTATCGCCAGAACTTTAGAGTGCCCTTTTTCTTGAGTTCCTAATAAATTCGCGAAAGCTGTTCCAAAAGGCCCATCTAATTCACCAATAATAATTTCTGGCTCCGCAGCAGTTCCAGGAGGTCCCCCTGCAACCAAGGATTCGCCTACTCTCATAATCATTTTATTTGTCATTAAATTCTCCTATTAATAATTTTGTTATTTGTATTCTAAAAATAGAATTAATACAAAATAAATTTAATAAGTGTGTATTGTCATAAAACTGTCACATTACTGTCATACTTTCTTATTTTTTTGGATTTAATATAAATATTCTTTTTTAATATTAACTTAACTTTTAATGAGGAATTTAAATGAAAAAAACTTTATTAATAGCAACTCTTCTTGCTTTTAGTGTTACCGGAAATGCAGTTGCCCGTGATCAAATAAAGATTGTTGGGTCCTCAACAGTTTATCCTTTTGCTACTGTTGTAGCCGAAAGGTTTGGTAAAACAAGCGGTTTTAAGACGCCAGTTATTGAATCCACTGGTTCAGGTGGTGGTCTCAAACTCTTTTGTAAAGGTCTTGGAACTCAACATCCAGATATTACTAATGTCTCTCGAAGAATTAAATCTAAAGAAATAGAAACATGCGAAAAAAATGGTGTTGCAGATATCACTGAAATTAAAATCGGTTTTGATGGAATTGCAATGGCTAACGCTAAATCTGGACCTACTCTTGAATTAACACTTAAGGATATTTATCTCGCATTAGCTAAGGATGTTCCTGCAGATGCGAATGGAGATACAGTTAAACCAAATCCATACAAAACCTGGAATGAAGTAAATCCTGCTTTGCCCAATGCTCCTATTGTTGTCATTGGACCACCACCAACATCTGGTACTAGGGATGCCTTTAACGAGCTTGCTATAGAAAGAGGATGTAAAAAATTCCCTGGAAGAGCCGCGCTAAAGAAAAAGGATAAAAAACTTTATAAAGCTCAATGTAGGTCTATACGAGAAGATGGTCCTTATGTCGAGGCTGGAGAAAATGATAATCTTATTATTGAAAAACTAGTTGCCGATTCTGGTGCATTGGGAGTCTTTGGGTATTCATTCCTTGATCAAAATAGAGATAAGGTTAAAGCGGCAAAAGTTGATGGAGTATTCCCTGAATTTGAAGCTATCTCTTCTGGGAAATATCCAGTTTCACGTTCGCTATTCTTTTATATTAAGAATGCGCACGCAAGTGTAATTCCAGGAGTTAAGGAATATGTCAAGGAATTTACTTCAGCGAAGGCTATAGGTAACGATGGTTATTTAGTTTCTAAAGGACTAATTCCATTATCTGAAGACCTTAGAGCTAGCTTTGAAGAAGATGGTAAGAAATTTACAAAATTTGATGGTAAAGTTCTTAAAAAATAAATGTATTTGATATAATATTAATTTATGGGTTTTTGGTCTTTTAGTAGTTTCATATTTATAATCGCAATCATTGCTTATTGGTATGGGAACACTAAGGCCATTCGCCTCAACTCCAGTTTAACAAAAGAAAATCAACTGCCTTCTCTCCCAAAATATTACGGAGAAAATGCAGTGATATGGCTTATTATTCCAGCATTAATAGGTCTCTTTTTCTGGCTCACTATAAAATCGCATATCTTTGATAATTTATTATTTTCTTTTTTATCCCCTGAAATAAAAGAGGAGTTTGTTGGGGGCACACAAATGTTGGTAGATAGAGTCAAATCTATAAATATAGAAAATCCATTTCCTGGAACCGATCAACGTTTAATAGATGGAGCATTATACTTTGAGAAAATTTCGACTTCTTATAAGGCATATGCTTTATGGTTTATTCTCGGAATAAGTTCACTGCTATGTTTATTTTCTTTAAAAAAAATAGGTCAAGGATTTAAAGCAAGGCAATCAGTTGAAAAATCAAATGTATATTTTCTAATTCTATGTTCCATAGTTGCGATAGTCACAACAGTTGGAATCGTCTTTTCTTTGATTTTTGAAGCTATCAGATTTTTTAATCAAATACCAATACTAGACTTTCTATTTGGCTTATCATGGAGTCCGCAAATGGCTATTAGAGAAGATCAAGTTGCAAGCCAAGGCTCATTTGGAGCAGTTCCAATATTTGCAGGAACTCTATTAATAACATTAATTGCTATGTTTATTTCAATTCCCATTGGATTAACATCGGCTATATACCTTTCAGAATATGCCTCGAATAATACCCGAAGTATAATTAAGCCGATGCTAGAGATTTTAGCTGGTGTTCCTACAGTAGTTTATGGTTTTTTTGCCGCTATAACCGTTGGTCCTTTCTTCAAAGATTTAGCAGATTTTTTTGGATTTAGTATTGCCTCCGAAAGTGCAATTGCTGCAGGTGGTGTTATGGGAATAATGATTATTCCATTTATTTCTTCTTTGTCTGATGATGTAATTTCAGCTGTCCCACAAACTCTCAGAGATGGTTCATTCGCAATGGGAGCAACAAAATCAGAAACTATAAAAAAGGTTGTCCTACCTGCGGCTCTTCCAGGTATAATGGGTGCAATTTTGTTAGCAATTTCGAGAGCAATCGGAGAAACAATGATCGTTGTTATGGCGGCAGGCATTGCAGCAAATCTGACAGCAAATCCATTTGAGTCTGTAACAACAGTTACTGTTCAAATTGTAACTTTATTGGTCGGTGATCAGGAGTTTGACAGCACAAAAACACTCGCAGCTTTTGCACTTGGGATTACATTATTTGTTATAACACTCATACTTAATTTACTAGCACTTAAAATAGTTCATAAATATAGAGAACGATATGAGTAAGGTTACAAAAACAATAGAACAATCATTAAAAAAAAGAAGGAGAAGCGAAAAAAAACTTCAAACTTTTTGGGTTATTTGGAATTATATCTGCCATCACATTTTTAATTATAATTTTAACCACCATATTCATGAGTGGCAGAAAAGCTCTTCATAATACTGTAATACAATTAGATGTATTTTTTGATCCAAAAATAATTGATCCTGAAGGAAACAGAGAATCTGAAAAAATTATGAATGCAAATTATCGAGTAATTATTAAGAACTCATTACTCAATTACTTTCCAGAGGTAAAAAAAAGAAATGATATTAATGACTTAATAGGACTAATTTCTAGTTCACAAGAAGAAAAGTTAAAAAATCTGGTAATTAATGATAATAATTTGATCGGTAAATCACAAAAAATTTGGTTGCTTGCAAGCTCTACTTATGATGTGATTCATAAAAATCCTGATATGATAAACCTTGAAGAAGATGAAAGGTTAATTTCAGACAAACAATTAGAGTGGTTTCAAAAATTAATTAACAATAAAGATTTAAAGTTTTCTTTTAATAAGACCTTCTTTACTTCAGCTGATTCTACAGAACCCGAACAAGCTGGTATTTGGGGATCTGTAATGGGCTCCTTTTTTACTCTTTTCATAACACTACTACTTTCTTTCCCCATTGCTGTAGCTGCAGGAGTCTTTCTTGAAGAACTTGCTCCAAAAAATAAAGTTACTGATTTCATTGAGGTCAATATAAATAATCTTGCCGCAGTTCCATCAATAATTTTCGGTTTATTAGGGTTAGCAATATTTTTAAATGTAATGCATTTACCCCGCTCAGCACCTATTGTTGGTGGAATGGTCTTGGCGTTGATGACTTTACCAACTATTATAATTGCTACAAGAGCTTCTTTAAAGGCAGTTCCACCCTCTATAAGAGAAGCAGCTATTGGATTAGGTGCGACAAAACTTCAAACAGTTACACATCATGTTTTGCCTCTTTCACTTCCAGGAATTCTAACTGGTACGATAATTGGAATGTCCCAAGCACTCGGAGAATCTGCTCCTTTATTAATGATTGGAATGGTTGCATTTATTGTCGATATACCGGGATCTTTTATGGATTCCTCAACTGTACTACCAGTTCAAATTTATCTCTGGAAAAGTACAGCTGCAAGAGGGTTTGTTGAATTAACAGCAGCAGGTGTGATGGTTCTATTAACATTTCTAATTTTAATGAATGGACTTGCAGTATTTATAAGAAAGAAATTTGAAAAAAAGTGGTAGTATAGGATAGATTCGGAAAATGAAAAATAAACTGAAAATTTCAAGTAAAAAAGTAGATGTTTTTTATGGTGAAAACCAAGCCTTAAACAAGATAAACTTGGATATTTTTGAGAATAAAGTAACTTCCTTAATAGGACCAAGTGGTTGTGGTAAATCAACATTTCTGAGGTGCTTGAATAGAATGAATGATACTATCGATTCATGTATTGTTAAGGGAAAAATTCTAATTGACGGTTCTGATATTTATGAAAAATCTATTGATCCTGTTTTACTAAGATCGAGAGTAGGAATGGTTTTTCAAAAACCTAATCCCTTTCCTAAATCTATATTTGATAATGTTGCATATGGGCCAAATATTCATGGATTAGCTAACAGTAAAGATGAACTTGAAGAAATAGTTGTAACAAGTTTGAAAAAAGCTGGTTTATTCAATGAAGTAAAAAATAGATTATTTGAAACTGGAACTTCATTATCAGGCGGTCAACAACAGAGGCTTTGTATTGCAAGAGCAATTGCTGTTAGCCCTGAAATAATCTTAATGGATGAACCTTGTTCAGCTCTAGACCCTATAGCAACTGCTGTTGTTGAAGAACTAATTGATGAATTAGTTGAGAATTATACAATTGTAATTGTCACACATTCTATGCAGCAAGCAGCAAGAGTTTCTCAACAAACAGCTTTTTTTCATATGGGTAACTTAGTAGAAGTTGGTCCTACTGAAAAAATTTTTTCAACTCCCGAACAAAAAAAAACTCAAGATTATATAACAGGAAAGATAGGTTAATATGGATAAGCACATAGTCTCTAATTATGATAACGACCTCGAGTTTCTAAAAAATATGATAATCGAGATGGGCGTTATGCTTGAAAAACAAGTTTTTTTGGCTGTAGAAATTATCAAAGTGAGTAATGATGAAATTTCTAAAAGCATTATTGAAACCGAGAAAAAAATTAATCTTAGTGAAAAAAGAATAAGAGAATATGCCACTAATACTCTTTCAAAAAGGCAACCGTTAGCAGATGATCTAAGAAAAATTCTTGTTTCAATACAACTATCAGGAACCTTAGAGAGAATTGGTGATCATGCAGCAAATATTTCTACAAGAATCTCAAAAGCAAAAACAGTCCCAAGCACTTATACAACTGATTCCATCTATAGATTGGGTCAATCAGTTATAAAAATTCTGTCCCAGGCACTAACATCTTATGATGAAAGCTCTGAGTCGTTAGCTAAAAGTATTGCTATTCAAGATAAAGAGATTGATCTTCTTTATGAAACCTGTTTTCGAGAACATCTTATTCTTATGATGGAGCAGAATAATAATATTGGTTATTGCGCGCAAATGCTGTTTATTGCAAAAGAACTTGAAAGGATTGGGGATCTATCAAAAAATATTGGTGAGGAAGTTCTCTATAATGTGCGAGGAAAATTATAGTCAAGGTAAAGAGTGAAGAAACAGATTTTAATAGTTGAAGATGATACCGCCTTATTACCATTAATCAGTTATAATCTTGAAATACTCTATAAAATAAAAAACAAAATTTCCATTCGAAATTAAGGTATTGGCTTGATAATAGACAACTTAGCCAAAGAACTAACAATTGAAAAAAATTCTTTTTCAAAAAAAAAGAATTCTATTAAGTTAGATTTTTTCCAATCAAATAATGGTTTGAGGACATGCCAAAAGTTAACAAATATTACTGACAAATTAATTGAATCAATTTATCGAAAGATTTTATTTGCAGACGAGATTTCTGATAAAGATATAATTATTTGTGCAATTGGTGGTTACGGAAGAGAACATTTAGCACCATTTTCTGATCTTGATTTACTGTTTGTTCCCTTTTCTGAAGAAAAAAAAGTTAGTCTAGCTATTAAAAAAATTTTACATTATTTATGGGATTTAGGTTTTAAAGTAGGGCATGCTGTTAGAGGTTTAGAGGAAATAGTCAGCACGGCCAAGAGAGATTTTGTTATACAGACCTCATTACTTGATCATCGAAAACTTTGTGGAGACCCTCAAAGTTTCATGAAGGTTGATCAAACTATTAAAAATTTTTTTGACAAAGAGGACAAGAATTTTTTTATCAGACATAAGATAAAAGAGAGAAATATAAGATTAAAAAAAAAAGATAGTAATTCTTATTTACTGGAACCGAACATCAAAGATTCTATGGGTGGCCTTCGTGATCTGAATCTATTATTTTGGTTTTTTAAAAGATTCTATAAGACCTCTAATTTAGATGAATTGTACAAAATACGAGTCATTTCCAGACTAGAAAAGAAGAAACTAGAAAAATCTTTAGATTTTATATTAACTATTAGATGTTACATACATTTTCTAGGTAAGAGATCGAGTGAAAGGCTGACGTTTGATCTTCAAAAATTAATTGCGGAAAATATGAAATATAAAGAACGTGAGGCTAATCTGAGTGTTGAGAGATTAATGAGGCATTATTACTTGCAAATCAAAAATATAAAAAATCTTGTTCAGAGCATACCTAAAGAAAAAAAAGGCTTTAAAGAAAAAATTACTGAAGATCATGAATTATTAACAACAGGAGTTATTATTGAAAATAAAAAAATTCTAGTTAATAATAAAAAAGAGTTCAAAAAATTTCCTGAAAATTTTATCAATATATTTATAGATGTAACGAAATTTAAATTTTCAATACATCAGGATTCGTATAGATTTTTATGTGAAGAAATTACACATTTAAAAAAAAATTTTCGTTTAAATCCATTAATTAACAAAAAGTTTTTACAATTACTCAAGTTAGATACCGATGATGAGGTAATTTATAATCTTAATGATTGCGGATTATTAGTAAAAGTTATCCCAGAATTTTCCAAAATTGTTTCACAATCACAATTTGATAGATACCACCTTTATACTGTTGATGAGCATACTTTGAGGGCATTTAATTTATTGAAGACAATCGATTCTGAGAAAAAATTATCGCGAGAATTTAATTTGCCAAAATCAATTATTAAAGAAATTAAAAATAAAACAATACTATATCTTTCAATTTTATTACACGATATTGGTAAGGGATCTGGAGGAAATCATCAGATGATAGGTGCAAATTTTGCAGAAAACATTCTAAAATTTTTGGATGTAAGCTCAAAAGAAATCGAAGAAATAACTTGGCTTATAGAAAACCACATAATTTTCAGTGATTTTGCTATGCATAAAGATATAGAAGATAACTCTGTAATAAGAACTTTTACAAAAAAAAGTGAACTCTTTAGATCGTCTTAGATCTCTATATCTTGTGACGATTGTGGATATGGCCTCTGTAAATCGGGCTACTTGGAATGAATGGAAAGCTATGCTTCTTGATAGATTATATCAAAAAAGCAAAGTTGAAATAAATAAACCAATTTTAATGAAGCTTGATATTTTTCAAAAGGCTTCGAAAAAAAAAATATTATTAATTCAAAAAAAGGTTTTATCTCTATTAAGTATAAATAAAAAAAAATATAGTGAATTTTGCTCTAACTCAGTCGATGAATTTTGGTTATTTCAGCCTATTAAAACAATATCAAAACAGATTGATTTTTTTTTTCATGGGGCAGAGCTATTAAAATTATTTGATTGTAAAATTGAATTAAGTCAGATGAGTGGAATTTTAGAAGTAACAATAGCCACTATTGATAGAAAAAATCTACTATTAAAAATTACAGAGGTTTTTCTATTAAATGAAATGGAGATACTTGAAGCCAGAGTTTTTACGTTTAGGAATGGAGTCATTCTGGATACGTTTAAAATATCAGTTGGTTCGGATATTAAATTAAATAATCATGATTTTAAACAGAAAAAAGAATGAAATAATCAAGGATTTGGAGAAATATCTAATTTCTAATCACAATGATATTTTCAGTAATTCTTTAATTAAAAAGTCTAAGAAAATTTTAAAAGAAAAAACTTTAATATCCATAGACAATTCCTTTTCTGATATTTACTCAATTATAAAAGTACATGCAAATAACCGAGTTTATTTACTTCATGATATTTTAAAAGTTTTATTAAGTTATAATCTTGTTATTCATACTGCAAAAATTTCTACTTATGAAGATTTTGCAGAAGATACTTTTCATGTTCTCAAAGATTCTGGCTCTAAGATAAAAAAATTAACTGAGTTAAAAAAAATAGAAAAAGATATAAAATTAAAAATTCTAGAAGGGGTTTGAATTGTTTCTTAGAATTGTATCAATTATTGGTTCTCTGACATTTCTAAGTAGAGTCTTGGGATATATCAGAGATTTTCTTATGGCCTTAGTGTTAGGTGCTAGTTATATTTCAGACGCTTTTTTTGTAGCTTTTAAACTTCCTAACTTATTTAGAAGGCTTTTTGCTGAGGGTGCTATGAACTCAGCGTTTATACCCGTTATTTCTGGAGTTAAAGAAAAAAATGGAAAAGAAGGTGCTGGAGAATTTCTTTCAGAAATGCTGTCAATTATTTTCTCTTTCCTTTTGTTTTTTGTGATAATCTTTGAAATCTTCATGCCTTATATTATTTTTGTTGTTGCACCAGGTTTTGAAGGAAACCCAAGTAAATTTTCATTAACTGTACAATTATCGCGACTAACATTTCCATTCTTATTATTTATCTGTTTATCTTCACTAATTGGTGGATACCTTAATACAATTAGCAAATTTGCAGCAATGGCATTTACTCCTGTAATTCTGAATTTATCGATGTTAACCGTCCTTTTATTATCTATAACTAATTCTGAAAGCCAGGAAATAACTGCGAAGTTTTTAGCTTCATCAATCTCAATAGCCGGGGTAATTCAATTGATCTGGTTATTTTATCACTTGAAGGTTAATAAAATTGAATTAAGTATCAATTCTCTTATTCTAAAGAAGATTCTTCCAATAAGCGTAGAGGCAAAAAAACTTTTTTCATTATTTCTGCCTGCAGCAATAGGAAATGGAGTTTATCAAATAAATCTTTTAATTGATATGATTCTGGCTTCAACTTTACCAGATGGATCTATTAGTTTTTTGTATTTTGCAGATAGGATCAATCAGTTGCCTTTGGGCGTTCTAGGAATTGCATTAAGCACAGCATTACTTCCTATTCTATCAAAACAAATAAAAAAAAAACAACATACTATAGCAACTGAAACACTAAATCATTGTTTACAAATAGCTGTTATTTTTTCAATTCCTGCATCAGCTGGTCTGATATTTCTCTCTGAGCCAATAATTAGTGTTCTTTTTGTTAGGGGCGAGTTTACTTCTAATGATGCACTGCTAACTAGTCATGCTCTGATTGCATTTTGTATAGGATTACCAGCATTTATTTTTGTTAAAATATTTGCAACATTCTTTTTTGCGAGGGAAGATACAAAAACGCCTGTTTACATAGCAATATTGGCAATGTTTATTAATCTTGCTTTAAATTTGATTTTAATTCAAAAATACTTTCACGTTGGCCTTGCTTTAGCAACATCGATATCTTCTTGGTTTAATTGTTCCTTACTTTATTTTTTTCTTCGGAAAAATAGGTTTTTCACTTTAAAAAGAGATTTAATTTTAACCTTTTTTAAGAGCATTTTATCTTCATTATTAATGATAATTTCTATCAAGTTTATTTTTATAGAAAATTTCATCTCTTTGATTGAAATTGGAAAAATTAATGAGAGTTTTATTATTTTATCGATGGCTATACTATTTGGTTCTTTTGTATATATAATCTTAATATACCTTCTTGGTATTGGAAATTTTTTAAGATTTAGTAAAGGAGATTAAAATCAAAAGAGACGAAATAGTTTTTTCTGGTGTACAGCCTACAGGAAATCTTCATTTAGGAAATTATCTTGGTGCAATAAAAAATTGGGTAGAACTACAAAAAAAATATTCTTGTATTTTCTGTATCGTCGACTTGCACGCTCTAACTGTACCAGATAACTGTCAGGAAATAAAAAAAAAACACATTAGAAGTTGCTGCCGCGTATATAGCCTCTGGTATAAATCCAGATAAGCAAATTATTTTTAGTCAATCCTCAGTATTTGGGCATTCAGATTTAGCTTGGATTCTAAGTTGTCATACCCCCATTGGTTGGCTAAATAGAATGACTCAATTTAAAGATAAAGCCGGTAAAAATAAGGAGAAAGCTCCTTTGGGATTATATTCTTATCCCGTATTAATGGCGGCAGATATTTTACTTTATAAAGCTACCCATGTTCCAGTTGGTGATGATCAAAAACAACATTTAGAATTGTCAAGAGATATTTCACAGAGCTTTAATAGATATTATGATAATGAATTTTTTCCACTGCCGGAACCACTTATACTTAAATCCGGGGCGAGAGTTATGAGCTTAAAAGATGGAACAAAAAAAATGAGTAAATCTGATCCTTCAGATTATTCTAGAATTAATTTAAGAGATTCTTCAGATTTAATTTTAAAAAAAATACAGAAGTCAAAAACAGATTCCGACCCTTTCCCAACCAATGTTACCAACCTAAATGATAGAGCTGAGATAAAAAATTTAGTTGGGATTTACTCAACAATTGCTAAAATCAAGACTGAAAAAGTTATTGATATGTATACAGAAAAAAGTTTTTCAATTTTTAAGAAAGATCTATATGAAATTATTAATGATGAGATTTCTGTAGCTTCAGAAATGATTAATAGATTGCTGGATGATGAAGGATATTTAACAAAAATACTAATAAATGGTGCTGAGAAAGCATCTTTAATAGCTGAAAAAAATTTAAAAGAAATCAAAGAAATAATAGGTTTTTTTGAATGATACATTATTTACCAATTGCAGAGTTAGAGGTTAATATATTTATAATTCTTTCTTCAGGGTTTGTAGTAGGTTTTCTTTCAGGATTATTTGGAGTTGGGGGTGGTTTTTTGATGACTCCGATATTAATTTTTTTAGGAATACCTCCTGCAACAGCCGTGGCAACAGAGGCTAATCAGATTTTAGGTTCTTCGTCTTCAGGAGCTGTTGCTCACGGTAGTAAGGGTAATATCGACTATGAGATAGGACTCTTTTTATTAATTGGAGGAATTTTCGGATCAACTTTGGGCGTTATTTTTTTTAAATTTATGAGAGATGCTGGTAATTTAGATTTGATCATTAGTATTTTATATATACTTTTTTTGGCAACCATTGGAACTTTGATGTTTGCCGAGAGTGCATTATCAATGTATAGAAAAGAGATTAATACAGTGAGAATTAGACCTAAGAGAAATATATTTCATAAATTACCTTTGAGGTTTAGATTTAAAAAATCAAAGATATATATATCAATTTTATTACCTATTTTTATAGGATGTTTTGTTGGAGTCTTGTCCGCACTAATGGGCGTTGGAGGGGGCTTTGTAATGGTTCCAGCAATGATATATCTTTTAGGTATGAATACTGTCTCAGCAGTTGGAACTTCATTATTTCAAATAGTATTTGTTACGATGAACGTTACGATTCTTCAAGCAACTTTTAATCAGGCAGTAGATTTAGTTCTAGCAGTTTATTTATTAATTGGCGGAGTAATTGGTGCCCAATTTGGATCAAGGTATACATCAAGGCTTAAAGGTGAACAACTTAGAGTTTTACTGGCAGTAATAGTGATTTTGGTATGCTTCAAAATGTCTTTTGACTTGGTTAGCGAACCAGTAAATAATTCAAGAATCATCATTCAAGAAATTAATTGATTATGTTTTTTATCTTTTTCTTAATATTTATTCCACTAAGTTTAAACTCACAACAATTAAGTTTTGATCTTTCAAGTTATGAGGTAACTCTAAAAAGTGATAATAAAAAAAATAACTTAGTCATTTTTGGGTATTCTAAAACTAAGGATTCATTAGTTTTAAAAATTGTGGGTCCTAATCAGAAAGTTATTTTACAAAAAAAAAACCAAGTTTTTAAATATGTGGACGTGGAAAAAAAGTGGAGAATTTTCTTACCCTTCACTATTTCACTTCTATACAAACTTTAAATCAGAAGATATTGATTTTAGAGTAAAGAAGAATTTACATGATAATATTAAATTAGTAGGAAAAGATGATGACAATTTAAAAAAAGACTTAATTGAAAAAAAAATGTCGTTGGGTTTATTTCATGTAAAGAATAACTCTTTTGAGCCCATAGATAAAAACGATAATACATTTTTTAAAATCCCAGTTAAACTACCCCACAATGCTTTAGCTGGTAAATATGAGATTTCAATGGAAGTATTTAAAAAAAATAAATTAGTAAGTAAAAAATCAAGGTTTTTTTTTAGTTGAGAAACCAGGATTTAATTCTTTTATTTATAAGTTTGCGCATAATTTTTCTTTATTATATGGACTGGTATCTGTTATAGTTGCAATTGCCCTTGGCGTTGGTGCAGGTTTTATTTTTAGGAAATAGAAATATGAATAAAGAGTTAAATTTTCTTGTAATAATAGACGAAACTAAGGAAATGCACAACGCTATAAGATATGCTTCACTGAGAGCATTAAGAGTTGGAGGATCAGTTGTTATTTTATATACATTTGATAATATTGATTTTGGTCATTGGCAGGCTGTAGAGAATATTGCTGAAAAAGAGTCAAGAGATGAGGCTGAGGAAAGGATAAAAGAACATGAAGCGACAATTTTAGTTTTAAGTAAAAAGAAACCAAAAAAGTTTATTATGAAAGGAGATAGAATTGATTGCATAATTAAGTTTCTTGAATCAAATAAGTTTATTTCTAATTTAATTCTGGCGGCTTCTTCTGGACCGGTTGGACCAGGACCATTGATTTCTGGTTTTACAGGAAAGTTTAGAACAAATCTTAAAGTTCCCTTAACAATTATTCCTTCTGATTTAAGTGAAGAAGAAATTGACAATTTATTTTAAAACTTTACTTTAATATTATGTTTATTCAAACCGAAAATACTCCAAACCCCTCAACACTAAAATTTATTCCTGAGAAAAACATCTTAAAAAAAGGTAATTTAGAATTTAAGTCAAAAATTGAAGCAAAAAATTCTCCACTTGCAATGAAACTTTTTGAGAATGAGGATGTTAAGAGTGTTTTTTTTGGAATTGATTTTATTACGATAACAAAATCGGATTCGGTAGATTGGGAAATAGTTAAACCAGACATTTTATCAAAGATCATGAATTTTTTATCTTCAGGATTACCAGTCGTTAATGATGGAGACATTTCGGAAAGTGACAAGGTAGAAAATAAAGATAAGTACAACAAAGAAGATTTAAAAATTGTGGAACAAATTCAAGAGCTACTAGAAGAAAAAATCAGACCAGCTGTTGCTCAAGACGGTGGTGACATAAGATTTGTTAAATTTGAAGATCATATAGTTTTTTTAGAACTAAGAGGTTCTTGTGCAGGTTGCCCTAGTTCAACACTTACTCTAAAATCAGGAATAGAAAATATGCTTAAATATTATATTCCAGAAATAAAGTCTGTTGAAGCTGTAAATTAAACCTTAAATGTTTGGTACAACAAAAAAAAATAGTTACCTGATACTAACAATTATTTTTTTTGTGTTCTTAAACTATTTAGTTGTTATTACAAAAAAAATTTTTTTCGAAAAAACTCAATATAACCCAATTAATTACAATATCCTGGAATCAAATAATAATTCAACTAATGAGAAACAAGGCTCTGAATTTATAAGTCTAGCAAAAGAGATGTTTAGAATATTTGAAGAACATAACTTTTCCAGACAGAGTTTTTTAAACAACACCTATGATGGCCTTATTGTTTTTTCATCTTTGCCAGAAGACTTCATGAGTGTTGAACCAGCTAGCACAAGAAAAGAACTTTTTGTTAAAACAATTTTACCTATTATTTTTCTTGAAAATGAAAAAGTATTAGCTGAAAGAAATAAGATTTTAGAATGGTGGACAGATACAGATGGAGAGTTAATAATGAGAGATTATTGGCCAGATTGGTTAAAAGATATAAGCGAAAAATATTTATATGAGGGTGAAAATATCGGGGATTTATTAATGAGTGTTGATATAGTTCCAATTTCTCTTGCAGTATCACAAGCAGCTATTGAGAGTGGTTGGGGAACTTCAAGATATGCAAGAGAGGGGAATGCTGTGTTTGGTCAGTACACTTATAAAGAAGATTTAGGAATTCTTCCCAAAGACAGACCTGATGAAGGAAAGTTTTTGATTAGGAAGTTTCAGACAATATCTGATTCAACAGCTTCATATATTAAAAACCTTAATACACATAATGCATACAAGGACTTTAGGGAAAATAGAAAAAAAATAAGAATGAATGGAGAAAAAATTTCAGGAATATCACTAGTTAAATACCTTATAAATTATTCTGAAAGAAAAGAAGATTATATCAGCGATGTTGAAAAAATGATTAAAGATAATGATTTTAATGACTTTGATGCAGTTTATAGTACAAATTTAATTAATTAATATTCTACCATACCAAAAAATTTTCTTGTCTATCTGAGAAGTACAATTAACCCTATTAATACCTTTTTTTGGCTCATCATCAAACTTAATTTCTATTCTTGAGGGAGGAATTCTTGTCAGAGAAAGCTTAAGATCTGACGAATAACAATTAATTTTATTTATATCTTTATTGGTAGAAAACCCAAGACGGAAATCATCATTTTTAAATTTTGTATCTTTTGGTGTTAGGTCATAGACTTCTAAAGGGTAAGAGTTAACAATCATTTTGAATCGTTCTAAATTTCCAAATTCTTCATTAAATGCAAATCTAGGGAGTCTATAAATATTTTCTTCTCTAAAAATATGACTTGAATGTTGACTGAAAGCAAGTTCAAAACCTAGGTTTTTAATTATATTTTCGTTTTCTAGATTACTAATTCCATAAGGATAAGAAAAAATTATAGGATTTATACCAAGATTTTTTTTTATTGAATCATTTGATTTCTTTACTCTCATTATTATTTCGTTTTTTGACAAATTATTTATATTTGAATGGTCTGATACATGATTATAGATGCTTCCCCCTAAATTCTTGATTTCATTTAACATTTTCCAGTTCATGAAACTAGAATTTGGGTTTTCATTAACGTAATCTGTTGAAATAAAAATGCTGAAAGGGAACTTAAATTCTAAAAGTAATGGTAGAGCAACCTTATAAAAGCTTTTATAGCCATCATCAACGGTAATAAAAACAGATTTTTCTGGTAATTGAGACTTTTTTTTAAAAAAATCTATAAGCTTTTCTAAAGGCAGAACATTATAATTGTTTTCTTTCAAGTATACTAAATGTTCTCTAAAGACTTTTTCACTTATATTGGTACTTGGATGATCTGACTCTTCAAATCTGTGATACATAAGAACTGTGCCAAAATCAACTGCATATGCAATATTTATATGTAGGACTAAATAAAAGAATAATAACTTTTTCATATAAATCATCTATAAAGTAAGAGGTTTTTCAATATCATTATCACCCAGAAGAGGATAAGACTTTGAATTAAATAATTGATAATGCCACCATTCGTTCCTAAAGAAGTCCCACCCAGACATTGTCATTATACCAAGTAATATTGATCGATTTTTAAATGCTTCCGAAGAAACAAATTTAGATCCATGATATGATAGTTTAGAAAATTCATCAAATTCTGTTCCCATATCTAATTCAGTATTATTTTTATCAATTAATGTTAAGTCAATTGCAACTCCTCTAGAGTGAGGAGAGCCTTTTTTAGGTGAAGCAAGAAAGTCCTCGCTTGGAAGAAAATCCCATAATTTTTGTTGTGATTCCTTAGGTCTGAAACAATCGAAAATCTTCAATCTTAATCCAAGTTTCTTTGCAACCTCTATTGTTAGTGTTAAATGTTCATATGCAACAGGATGAAGAAAACATTCACTTCTATTATAAACTCTCTCATTAGTAAAATTATCATGTGTTGAGTATTTTATATCTAATAATATGTCTAATTTTTTTTCACAAACTTTGACTAATTTTTTTTTCATTATATTTTGGTTTTATTACATATATCTGAATAGTTTTAATTATGTTATCATTATCGATCTTTTCTTCAAGCAAGTCTGTTTCTCTTGCTATTTCAAAAAAAAAAAAAATAATAAAGTTTATAAAGAAGAATGACGATCAAGTAAATAAATCTAATACTCTACTTCTTTTGATACAAAATATTTTAAAAGAATATGATCTAGATTTATTCGAAAATATAATTTTTTCAAGGGGTCCAGGTGGATTTACCTCTATACGTTCGTTGATAGCAATTTCACAAGGACTTTGTTTAACCTCCAATATAACATTGCTTTCAGTTACTACTTTTGAATTATTTTTATGTCAGCTTGAGCCAAGAAAAGGAATTACTTTAATATGTTTCAAAGAATCTAGACGAGATTTTTATTATCAATTTTACAAATATAAGGATGGAGGCTGGAGAAAAATATCGAAAATATTTTCCGGGTTACAACCTCAAATAAGTAAAAGAATTATTTTTTTTTCAAAAAAAAAAAATGCTCGAAAAATAAGTATTATTACTGATTCAATATTTTATAATTTTGGCGATTTAACTGAGACTAATTGTGAACAATTAGAAATTGATGCTACCTCAGTTTTGAAGTCATTTTTCCTTGGTTATGCCAAAAAGACAATAAGACCAATTTATCATCATCCACATTATGCAAAAAAAAATTGAATATAGTTTAATAAAAAAAAAAGATCTTAAAGAAGTTGAACGTTTGCAGATAGATAATATTAATGAGATTAATAATGTCTGGAATTTTGACGAGATGTTATCATTTATTTTAAAAAAGGAAAGTTTTTCAAGAGTAGCTAAATTAAATAAAATAGTTATTGGTTTTTCTTTTTTCTTGAAGATACAAGATACTCTTGAAGTTTTCTTGATCTTTGTGGAACCCAAGTTTCGAAGAAAAGGAATTGCAAGACAGTTTTTTGAAGATGGAATTGATTTTTGTCACAAAAATTTGATAAATAAAATTTTGCTGGAAGTAAATATAATGAATAAAAATGCAATATGTTTTTACAAAAAAATAAACTTCAAGAAGCTTAAAGTCAGAGAGAATTATTATTCCATAGGATATAAAAAATATGATGCTTTAGTTATGCAATATAAATTAAGCTAATTTAAAAATATTTTAAAAATATTATTACCAGAATCTTCAAGAGAAACATTAAAACCTAGTTCACAAAGAGTCTTTGTAAGGCTATTTTTATTGGAGATACCTTTTACTTTCAATATTCGAATATCATTTTTATTTGTTTCTTGAAGAAAAACTTTTGTTTTCACAAATATCATGGGACAATTATCATTAGTGAGGTCTAAAATTTTTTCTTTAAGCATTTTAACATTTTAGTGTATAAATTTAATAAGTGTATTTAATATAGTATTATTGTCATAAAAATTCAGTAAATGTTATATAGGAATGTAATATCATGAATAGATTATTAGATAAATGCAACCGGCTTGGTCTGAAAATGACTGAACAAAGAAAAGTCATTGTTCAGGTATTATCAAATTCAAAAGATCATCCAGATGTTGAATTAGTATATAAGAGGGCTGCAAAAGTTGATAAAAGAATTAGCATTGCAACAGTTTATAGAACAATTAGACTTTTTGAAGAAAATAAGATCATTGAAAAACATGAATTTGGAGATGGAAGACATAGATATGAAGAAGTACGTGATGAACATCATGATCATTTAATTGATATTAAAACTGGTAAGGTAATAGAGTTCCAAAATAAGGAAATTGAAGAATTACAAAAACAAGTCGCTGAAAAGCTCGGTTACGAACTCGTTGATCATCGCCTAGAGTTATATGCAAAACCCTCAAAAAAAAAAAAATAAATTAAAAGGGAAACATTGAAATCTATTATCTCTAAAGCCGGACATTTTGCAAAAAATGTTATTTATATTAAAAAATTCTCAACAAATAGTATTAAGAAACTTGAAAAATTTAATACAGTTCTATTAGATTATCCAAATAAAGTACTAGTAGATTTTTCTGTAGAAAAGTTTCATGTTAAAATCATAAAAAGCAATGACCCATTGTTGAAGAAAGCACAAAAATTAAGATATGAGAGTTTTCTTGACGGCTTAAGAAATAAAAAAATAAAAAATAAATTAGATTCTGACGACTATGATAAGTTTTGTGACCATTTAGTTGTAATTGACACTTCAATTTCATTAAATCACGTGGTGGGTACTTATAGATTGTTGAATTATTCTAGTTCGAATTCTGGCGTTGATTTATATACAGAAACGGAGTTTAATCTAAAAAATTTAAAAAAAGAAAAACCCATGATTCTTGAAGTAGGTCGATCTTGTGTCGATAGGAATTATAGAGATGGTAGAATTATCCGACTTTTATGGAGAGGTTTATCAGAATATATAGTTAAAAAAAATATTGATTATATAATTGGCTGTGCAAGTTTTAAGAGTATTGATGTAGAAGAGCTTAAAGAAGAATTATCATATTTGCATCATTACCATTTAGCACCAAGGAAAATAAGATCTCAACCATTAAAAGAAAAAAGAGTTGAGTGGAAAATAATTCCCAAAAAAAAGATCAAAAAGTCTGAATTATTTAAAAAATTACCTCCTTTGATAAAAGCATATCTAAGAGTTGGTTCATGGATAGGAGAGGGCGCAATTATTGACAAAGAGTTTGGTACAATTGATGTTTGTATAATATTAAAAAAAAAGAATATCTTATCAAAATATTTAAATATGTCTGAGAAAAAAAGTTAATGTTGTATTCACCACTTTTGTCAATAATTAGGCTGATTATCTTTATAATTTGGACCATTTTCTGTTGTCTATCTCATTTTTTTTTTTTTTTTTTACCAAAAAAACTTTTCTTTACTATGCCAAAGATCTATTTCAAGTTCCTTTTAATTATTTTTGGGATAAATATTAAATTTGAGGGTACTACGTCCAAAAATAAAACTGTTTATGTTTCAAACCATACCTCCTACTTAGACATTTTGATACTAGGTGCTAATTTGGATGCTTTTTTTATTGCAAAATCTGAGATTGCTAACTGGCCACTAATAAATAGAGTTGTAAAACTGGGTGGAACGATTTTTGTTAATAGGAGTAAAAAATTGAATGTAACTAAACAAGTCAATGAATTAAATCAAATAATTAAAAATGGATCTAATATTATTCTTTTTCCTGAGGGAACATCCAATGATGGACAGAAAGTTCTTCCATTTAAAAGTTCTTTGTTCTCGATAACAGATTTTAATGAAAACAAAGATTGTTATGTGCAACCAATTTCTATTACTTATACTGGTTTAGATGGTCTTCCATTAAGTAGAATGTTTAAACCTTTTTTTGCTTGGTATGGAGATATGGATTTATTGCCCCATGCATGGAAATTTTTGGGCCTTGGAAGTAGTGAAATAAAAGTTAAATATCACCAACCACTAACATTTACAAAATTTGAATCAAGAAAAGTTTTCGCCAACTATTGCTACAATCAAATATCTAACCAAGTTGCTTATGATTTAGCTAGTAAAAATAAGGTAAACTTGGTCAATATTTTTAGTTATAAATACTTATAGAATTAGTTCTTAACTTGAAGAATTAATTTTGTTAGAAGATTATTATGCAAAAACTTTTTTATATAAAAACATATGGTTGTCAGATGAATTTTTATGATTCAGATAAGATTGCAGATCTATTGAAACCACTAGGTTACAAAATTTCTCAAACGCCTGAAAATTGCGATTTGGCTATTTTAAATACGTGTCATATACGAGAAAAAGCATCAGAAAAGATGTATTCGGATATAGGTAGATTAGCAAATTTTAAAAAAAATCAACTTAGGACGGGTAGAAATATGACCATTGCGATCTGTGGATGTGTTGCACAGGCTGAAG
Organism: Rickettsiales bacterium; assembly: GCA_028407765.1. Classification (GTDB taxonomy): domain Bacteria; phylum Pseudomonadota; class Alphaproteobacteria; order Methylaequorales; family Methylaequoraceae; genus TMED211. The sequence continues at coordinate 25,713 of JAOOJU010000002.1, read as the reverse complement.
GTAAAGAAATAATGAGAAGAAATAATTCGGTAGATATTGTTATAGGTCCTCAGAATTATCATATCTTACCAGAAATTTTAATGAAAAAAGAAAAAAATAAAAAATATTTAGAAAATATTTTCCCAGAAGAAAGTAAGTTTGATTACTTTCCTGACCCTTCTGTAAATGGTTTTACTGCATTCGTTTCAATACAAGAAGGATGTGATAAGTTTTGTACTTTTTGTGTTGTTCCTTATACAAGAGGTGCAGAGTTTTCAAGGCCAGTGAAAGACATAAAACTCGAGGTTGAGAAATTAGTTTCTCTAGGTGTAAGGGAAATTACCCTGTTGGGTCAAAATGTCAATGCATATCATGGAGAACTATCGGTCAGTGAACAAAGCTCAGTTTGCAAATTATCTAAGTTATGTAATATACTTTCTAAGGTTAAAGGGTTGATGAGAATAAGGTATATTACTTCCCACCCAGCTGATATGACTGACGACTTGATAAATGAGCATAAAAATAATTTTAAGTTGATGCCATATCTTCACTTGCCAATTCAAGCTGGTTCTAATAAAATTTTAAAAGAAATGAATAGAAAGTATACTAAAGAAGAATATGTCAAAGTAGTTGATAAATTAAGGAAAGCTAGACCGGATATTGCTTTGACATCTGATTTTATTGTTGGGTTTCCTGGAGAAAATGATCAAGATTTTGATGAGACTTTAGATTTAGTAAAAACTTTAAAATTTGCAGGCTCTTATTCATTCAAATACTCACCAAGACCTGGAACACCAGCATCTTTGCACAAAAAACTAGTTGATCAAGAAACAATGAACAAAAGATTAAGTGTATTACAAGAAGTTTTAAAAGATCAACAAAAAGCGTTTAACCTTTCATTCCTAGACAAGGAATTACCTGTATTAATTGAAAAGACTGGAAAGAAAGATAATCAATTTGTTGGGAGAAGTGAATATTTACAACCAGTTCATATTTTATCTAAAAAAAATATTGTTGGAGAAATTGTAAATGTTAAAATTAATTCAATAACATCATTTTCCCTTCACGGAAAAGTCTGTTAAGTAGGAATCTATTGAAAAATAAAACTAGACAATCAGTAAGAAAAATAAGTAAAAAGTATTCAAATACTCTATCCTTTGAGGATAATGAAGTTGTTTCATGCATGTGTGGTGAGCTTGATAATAATTTAAAATTATTAGAGACAGAAATGGGAGTTTCAATTGTTCCCAGGGGGAATTTAATTTCAGTAAGTGGAAATGAAAGTGGTGTGAAAAAAACTGGTTTAATATTAGAGAAGATTTATTTATCAGCTAAAAATAATAATCAAATAGATTACGGTGAGTTAAAAGGAATCATAAATATGACTATTAATGACAACTCAGACAAAGAAATATCAGCAAATCTTGTAGATTCTTTTTTTGTTAAGGCTGGAAAAAAAGTATTAAAGCCAAGGTCGAAAAAACAGAAAGAATACTTTGAGTCAGTCAAAGATAAAGAAATGGTTTTCTGCTGTGGTCCTGCTGGTACAGGAAAAACGTATTTAGCAGTAGCATTTGCAGTCTCAATGCTAAAAGCCGGACAAGTTGAAAAAATAATTTTATCAAGACCGGCAGTAGAGGCAGGAGAAAGGCTTGGTTTTTTACCTGGTGATTTAAAGGAAAAAATAGATCCATATCTTAGGCCCATATACGATGCTCTTAATGAAATGCTACCTGTTGGTGAGGTAATTAAAAAAATAGAATCTGGTCAGATTGAAATAGCTCCCATTGCATTTATGAGGGGAAGAACTCTATCAAATTCTTTTATTATACTTGATGAGTCACAGAATACCACCCCAATTCAAATGAAGATGTTTTTAACTAGGTTAGGAGAAAATTCCAAAATGATAATAAATGGTGACTTATCACAAGTTGATCTTCCATCAGGAACAAAATCAGGTCTTAGGGAGGCAATGAATATTTTGGGTAATATCGGTGATATTGGTTTCATTAAGTTTAATGATAAAGATGTAGTTAGGAATGCTCTTGTATCCAGAATAGTGAGGAATTATGAAGAACATGAGAAAAATCAAGGAGTAGGCTTTGAGTATATCTCAAAAGCATCAAATGAAGATTAAAACTCAATATGATAATGTTAAAGGCTTCAATAAAGCTTCACTAAATGCTTCAATAAGGAAATTAGTGGATTTCGTAGATTATGAGCTAAAAATTAGTAAAGAATTAAATAGAGAATTAAGTGTACTTTTTACTGATAATAAGAAAATTAAAGAGTTAAACTATAAATATAGAAAACTTAATCAGGAAACAAACGTACTGTCTTTTCCACAAAATTTTCTTATTAAAGGAATGAATGAAAAAACTATTATGCTCGGAGATATTGTGATCTCATTGGAGAAAATACAACTTGAGGCGAAATTACAGTCAAAATTTTTTTTAGATCATTTTACTCATATTTTTTTACATGGTTACATGCATTTATTGGGTTATGATCATATAAAAAGACTAGAGGCTCAGAGAATGGAAGAAACCGAAATAAAAATTTTAGCAAAACTTTCTATAAGCAACCCATATATAAAATAAAATCATGAAAATTTTAAAAAATAAGATAAAAATTCCATTATTTATTAAGGGCTTTACCAAGATATTTTCTCAAAAGAAGACTAATTATAAGGAGGTAATTGACGATCTCATTGATAAACAAGACATATCGGATGAAACAATAGATGATAGGACTAAAAAAATTTTTAGTAATGTAATCGATATACATAATAAATCAGTAGAGGATGTAATGGTTCCAAGAGCTGACATAATTGCAGTATCTGAAACTACTTCACTTCAACAACTATCCGTTATTATGGGAAAATCAAAGCATTCAAGAATTCCAACTTTTTCAGATAATCTTGATAAAATAACTGGAATGGTACACATTAGAGATCTCTTTGATTCTTTTAAAAGTTCTGAGAAGTCGGTGATTAAAAATAAGAAGATTAATACAATCACTCGAAAAATTCTTTTTACAGCACCGTCGATGAAAATTCTTGATCTTCTTTTGAAAATGCGATCAGAAAAAATTCATATGTCAATTGTTGTTGATGAGCATGGTGGAACATATGGTTTAGTAACAATTGAGGATCTGGTAGAAGAGATTGTTGGAGAAATTGAGGATGAACATGATATGGTTCAAAGAGAATATTTTAAAAAGATATCAAAAAAAGTTTTCGAAATCTCAGCAAGACTATTAATTGAAGAATTTGAACAAAAAGTGGGTAACTTTTTGACAAATGAGGAAGTGGAAAAATTTGATACGGTTGGAGGACTTGTTTTCTCTTTAGCTGAGAGAGTTCCAGAGAGAGGAGAAGTTATCCCTCATCCAAGTGGTTTAGAGTTTAGTGTTTTAGAAGCGGACACCAGAAGGATAAAAAAGCTCAGAGTACAACTAAAATAGCGAGTTATGAACAGAGAAAATATTCAACTTTTTTTTGCAGGAATATTATCATCATTTCCATTTTCTTTTTTACCTTTCCCACCATTAATAATCATAGGATTCTATTTTCTTTTTAAGCAACTTTCCTCTCCTCTGACAAAAGGAGATGTTTTGCTTAAAGCTTTTATTTTTGGATTCGGATATAATATATTTGGAATGCATTGGATTTATTTTCCTTTGACTTTTGATGAGAGGTTTGTGTATTTTTCTATATTAGTACCTATCATCTTTTCATTATTTTTATCGCTGTTTATTTGTTTGCCGAGTTTAGTTGTCTATTTATTTACAAAACAATCATTTTTAAGTAAATATTTCTATTTAAAGTCATTTTTGATTTCCTTTTTTTTTTTTATAAGTGAGTTTTTAAAATCAAAAATATTTGGTGGATTTCCTTGGAATCTATTCGGTCATATTTGGTCTTTTGACGAAAATTTAATAGCGATTTCTAAATACATTGGAGTTTTTGGAATTTCTTTTTTAACAGTTTTCTGGATTGTTTTAGTTTCACAAAATATTTTATTAAAAAGATTTAAAAGATCAGCAGCAGTATTCTTTATTTTTCCAGCTTTTTTTTTCCTAATTGGAATTTCCTCAGAAAAAACAGAAATGCAGGATTCAATAAAAGTAAGGATGGTACAACCGAATATTTCTCAAGAAATAAAGTGGTCAAGAGATCACATGAGAGATAATATGGAAACTATAAAAAAATTGTCGTTAGAAAATGCAGAATCACTCGATTTGATAATATGGCCAGAGGTGGCAGTGCCAGCATTTTTAAATCAAAGTCCCAAAACTATAAAATATTTATCTACTTTACTACCAGAAGAGACATATTTAATTCTGGGTTCACTGAGAGTTGAAAAAGAAAGAATATTTAACTCTTTATATCTTTTATCCAGTAAAGGGGTAATTGACTATTATGATAAATTAAAACTTGTTCCGTTTGGAGAATTTATTCCTTTTCGTAATCTCCTTCCCTTAAAAAAACTTACCGACGGAAAAAGAGACTTTTCTGAAGGGTTGAGAAGGAAAATTATGTATTTAAATATTAAAGGTCGTATTCTAAAAATAGAGCCATCAATATGTTATGAAGGCATTTTTCCAGAAAAAAAGATTATTGATGAAGGTTCAAATATTTTGATAAATATTACTAATGATGCCTGGTTTGGAAATACTACGGGGCCATATCAACATCTTACAGCCACAAAATTTAGATCAGTTGAAAGAGGTCTTCCATTAATAAGAGTTGCAAATTCTGGTATTTCAGCAATTTTTGATTCAAATGGAAAGTTAATGAATAGTATGCCATTGAATCAAGAAGGATATTTAGATTTTAATTTAAAATTATCACAAGAGAATACTGTTTATTCAAAGTATGGTAACAAGTTATTGGCTATAATTTTGCTAATTATTTTTATGATCGTTATTTTTTTGGATATTATCCTATTAAAAAAAAGGTTGAACAGTTAAGATATTAATTATAGAAATATTAATCCATTATGAGTTTTCCAAATAAATATATCTTTACAAGTGAATCGGTTTCTGAAGGGCATCCAGATAAAGTTTGTGATCAGATATCAGATGTAATATTGGATCTTTATTTAGGTGCTGATAATAATGCAAGAGTTGCGTGTGAAACTCTAGCAACAACAAACCGTGTAATTGTATCTGGTGAAGTTAGTATAAGAAAAAATAAGGAGCAAGTTACGAAAGATAAAATCGAGTCTGCTATTCGAAATAAAGTTAGAGAAATAGGTTATGAACAGGATGGTTTTCATTGGAAAAACTTAGTTATTGATAATTATCTTCACGAGCAATCTAAAGATATCGCAAGGGGCGTAGATGAGATAGAAAACGAGAAAGCACAGGGAGCTGGGGACCAAGGGATAATGTTCGGTTACGCTTGCTCTGAGACAGAAAATTTAATGCCGGCTCCAATAGAATATTCACATAAAATCTTAAAGAATATTTCTGATTATAGACATTCTCATGATTCATTTTTTGGACCTGATTCAAAAAGTCAGGTGAGTATTATTTATGAGGATAATAGACCAGTGGGTATTGATTCTATTGTTGTTTCAACACAACATATTGAAAATGTCGTTAATGATGAGATTAATAAAAAAGTATTTACTTTAATTAAAGAATCTATTCCTGAAGGATGGATGCCAAAAGAAAATAATATTTATATCAATCCTACAGGTAGGTTTGTTGTTGGAGGTCCTGATGGAGACACAGGATTAACTGGTAGGAAAATAGTCGTGGATACTTATGGTGGTGCTGCACCTCATGGAGGTGGTGCTTTTTCCGGTAAAGATCAAACTAAAGTTGATAGATCAGCTGCTTATATGGCAAGATACCTTGCAAAAAATGTTGTCGCCAGTAAGATCGTAAAAAAATGTCTAATTCAGTTATCTTATGCCATAGGGGTTTCCCAACCGGTTTCTATTTATTTAACAACAGACAAAGAATCTGATGTAAATCCTGAAAAATTAATTAAAACCATAACGAATAATATTGATTTATCTCCTGCAGGAATCAGAGAACATTTGCAGTTAGATAGGCCAATATATACAAAAACAGCATCTTATGGGCATTTCGGAAGGAAACCATGCAATGAAACAGGTTGCTTTTCCTGGGAAAAAGTTGATTTCTCTTCGGAGATCCTCTCCAAATTTTAGATGAGAGAATTTTATGGTAGGAGGTGTTCTAAAACACTTAAAAAAAAAGATTTAGATTTACTATACGGTGAATTTTTTTTTTCAGAAACTATATCATTAGAGAATAAAATTAAATTTTTTTGCAATGATTTTTCAAAATTAAATTTAGAAATTGGTTTTGGTAATGGTGAAAACCTTATTGAACAAGCACTAAATTTTCCTCGAGAAGGTTTCATAGGTTGTGATCCTTTTATGAATGGACATTTAAATATTGCAAAACAGATAAAGAATCTTTGTATAAAAAATATTTTTGTTACTAACACTACTTTTGCACTTTTACTAAAATATATAAAAAGTGTTCACTTTTCAAAGGTGTTTATTCTATTTCCAGATCCGTGGCCTAAAAAAAGACATAATAAAAGGAGGCTTATCAATAAGGATTTTACTGTTAACATTATGAAAATTTTATCAAACAACGGGAAAGTCGTAATTCTCACAGACCATTTAGACTATCATGAAAATATTTTAATTTCTTTTGAATCAAATAATAGTTTTGAATTATTAATATCTCAAAATAAAAAGAATTTTTTTTTTGATAATATTTTTGAGACAAAATATTATAAAAAAGCTATAAGTAAAAATGCTGAAATACATCGTAGCGTTTATAAATTGGTGGAGAGGAATTCTTGAATGCTTAATTCAGAGTTATAATCTCAGAGAATTAATTATAAAAATTATTAATTTATTTAAGTTTTTTAAAACTATTGGTATGTAAGTAATTAAAATGAAAGTAAAAAATGAATAAGTTGCCAGAAAATACTAAACAAGATTTGTTTCCTGTTGATCTTTTAGAAATAGCAAAAAACATTGCTAAGGAAAAAGGTATTGAGTCAGAAGAAGTTCTTGAAGCTATGGAAACTGCGATTGCTAAAGCAGGAAGAACAAAATATGGACAAGAATTTGATATTAGAGCACACGTTGACAGAGATTCTGGGACAATAGGTTTATTTAGGTATTTAGAAATAGTTGAATCTATTGATGACCAACTTGAGGAAGAAAAGACAAATAAGATAGACCTTAAAGATGCTATTAAAAGAGATAAAAATTTAAAAGTAGGTGAATTTGTAACTGAACAATTACCTCAAATAGATTTTGGAAGAATTGCAGTTCAAACAGCAAAACAAGTTATTGTTCAAAAAGTAAAAGAAGCAGAGAGATCTATGCAGTATTCACAATTTAAAGACAAAGTTGGTGAAGTTGTTAATGGAATAGTCAAAAGAGTAGAATATGGTAATGTGATTGTTGATTTAGGAAAGGCGGAAGCTTTACTAAAGAGAGAAGAGTTATTAAATAGAGAGACCTTTAGGAGATCTGACAGAGTAAGAGCTTATATAATGGATGTTAGAGAGGAATTGAAAGGCCCTCAAATATTCTTATCTCGTGCGCACAATCAATTTTTAGTAAAACTTTTTAATCAAGAAGTCCCAGAGATTTACGATGGAATAATAGAAGTTAAATCTGTGGCAAGGGATCCTGGAAGTAGAGCAAAAATAGCTGTTCTATCGAAAGAGAAAAGTATCGATCCAGTCGGAGCATGTGTAGGTATGAGAGGCAGTAGGGTTCAAGCGGTAGTTAATGAACTACAAGGAGAAAAAATAGATATTGTCTTATGGTCAGAGGATATAGCTACTTTTGTTGTTAATGCCCTTGGGCCTGCAGAAGTAGAAAAAGTTATTATAGAAGAAGAACTTAATAAAGTTGATATAATAGTACCTAATGAACAATTAAGTCTTGCAATTGGACGAAGAGGTCAGAATGTTCGTTTAGCAAGTTCAGTCACAGGTTGGGACATAGATATACTAACAGTTGATCAAGAATCAGAAAGAAGAAATGAAGAATTTAAAAAATTATCACAAATTTTCATTTCCAGTTTAGATGTTGATGAAGTAATAGCTCATCTTTTGGTGACAGAGGGATTTAGTTCAGTTGAAGATGTGTCCATGGTTACATCAGAAGAGTTATCTTCCATTGAAGGTTTTGACGAAAATTTAGCAAATGAGTTAAAAAGTAGAGCTAAGTCATTTTTAAAAAAAGATGAAGAAGAAAATTTAATTAAGGTAAAAGATCTGGGTGCAGATGAGTTCCTAATCAACGATACACCATTTACTTCCAAACAATTAATAACACTTATTGAAAATGATATTAAGACCAGAGATGATTTAGCTGATTTAGCAAGTGATGAACTCATCGAAATTATCGGTGAAAAAGTTTTAGAATTAGAAAAAGCAGATGAAATAATCATGAATGCCAGGAAGCACTGGTTTGAAAAAAGATACAAAAAATCAATCAACTCTGACAGGGAAGCTCGAGTTAAAAAAAACTTTTGATGCCGGGAAGATTAAGCAAAGTTTTTCGCATGGGCGTTCTCGTTCAGTCTCAGTTGAAGTTAAGAAAAAGAGATCATTTGGAAATAAAGTTACGGAAAAACCATCCATTAGCGATGAAGTTGTAAAAACTAAAGAAAAAAAAGTCGAGGCAGATGAATTATTTAAAAAAAAAGAAACTGGAGAATTAAATCAAGAAGTTTTAGAAAAAAAGCTTAAATCTGAAATAGAAATTAACGAGAAACCTCAGAGTGAAATCAAAAAAAACATAATTGATCAAAAAAAAGATTCAATAAAAACTATTCCTGAACAGAAAAAAGATGTTGAAACCGAATTGGAGAAAACAAAAAAATTAAAGAATCTGAAATTGATTAAAGTTCCAAAAAAAACTAGAAGAACGAAGAAAAGGTAAACTTACAATTTCTGAAGCATTGGACGAAGACAATGGCAGAGTTAGGTCTTTGGCGGCAGTTAAGAGAGCAAGAGAAAAGGCAAAACTGAGATTATCGCAAACAATAGATACCAAAGAACAAATTAAAGAAAAAAAGAAAAGAGAAGTTATTATTCCTGACTTTATACCAGTTAATGAATTAGGAGTAAGGATGGCAGAACGAACTCCGGATCTAATAAAAGTTTTAATGAAGCTAGGTGTCATGGCAACCATAAACCAGACTATAGATGGAGACACGGCAGAGTTAGTTGCAATTGAATTTGGACACACTCCAAGAAGAGTTAGTGAGGCCGATGTAGAAATTGGCTTATCAGGTAATGAAGATAAGGCTGAGCAATTAAAAAGCAGACCCCCAGTAGTAACTATAATGGGTCATGTTGATCATGGAAAGACGTCGTTGTTGGATGCAATAAGAGAAAAAAAAGTTACACAAACAGAAGCTGGTGGAATCACACAGCATATTGGTGCATATATGATTGAAACTTCAAAAGGTAAAATTACTTTTCTTGATACACCAGGTCATGCAGCATTTAGTCAAATGAGAGCAAGAGGCTCGAACGTTACGGATATAGTTATTTTAGTCGTTGCTGCAGATGATAGTGTAAACGAGCAAACAGTAGAAGCCATAAGTCATGCTAAAGCTTCAAAGTGTCCTATTATTGTTGCAGTTAATAAAATTGATTTACCTGCTGCAAACCCACAAAAAGTTGAATCTGATTTACTTTCACACGAAGTTATAAGTGAAAAAATGGGAGGAGATACTGTATTTATTAATGTTTCAGCAAAAAATAATACTGGTCTAGATGATTTAATAGATGCAATTTTACTGCAAGCTGAAATTTTAGATTTAAAAGCAAATGATGATAGAAAGGCTGAAGGTACTGTTATTGAATCAAAAGTTGAAAAAGGAAGAGGACCAGTAATTTCAGTTTTGGTCCAAAGAGGTAATCTAAAGGTAGGAGATATAGTCATTGCTGGAAAAGAATGGGGAAAAGTACGAGCATTGTCTGATGAAGAAAATAATAAAGTTTTAAAAGCATTGCCAAGTTATCCAGTAGAGGTCTTGGGACTGTCTGGTGCACCAGAAGCAGGAGATGAGTTTGTTGTAGTAGAAAATGAATCAAGGGCAAGAGAGGTTTCTCAATACAGAGACAGAATCAAAAGACAAAGAGAAAATGCATCATTAAAAAGAACATCTATAGAGCAGATGATTTCAGATGCATCATCAGATGAGTCCGTTGATTTTCCCGTTATTATAAAGGCTGATGTTCATGGTTCGAAAGAAGCAATAGAGCAAAGTTTACTTAAAATAGATGGAGGTAATATAAAAATAAAAATCTTACACACTGGAGTTGGGGAAATTAACGAATCTGACGTATCTTTATCAACAGCAACAAAAGCTATTATTGTTGGTTTTAATGTTAGAACTAATGTTCAAGCACGAAACTTGGCAAAAAGAGATAATGTTATTATAAAATATTTTTCAATAATATATGAGGTAATTGACGAAATAACGAAATTAATGAAAGGAATGCAAGAGCCTAGTTATAAAGAAAAAATAATTGGTCATCTCAAAATAAAGAAAGTTTTCAAAGTTGCAAAATCAAATAATATTGCTGGTTGTGAGGTAATTGAAGGTTTCGTTAAACCCTCAGCAAAGATAAGAGTAATTAGAGGTGATAAAATTATAAGTAAAACTGAGATATTAACCTTAAGAAGAGAAAAAAATGAGGTTAAAGAAGTAAAAGCAGGTCAAGAATGTGGCATAGGACTCACTGATTATGAAGATTTTGAAGAAGAAGATAAACTAGAGTGTTTTATATTAGAAGCTGTTGAAGGTTAAAAGATTGAGATGTTAAAATTAGGAAAAAAAAACAGTCAAAGGCAATTGAAAGTATCAGAGTATTTAAAACGTTCGTTATCAGAGTTACTTCAATCATTCGTATTCCAGTCAAGCAATGATAATTTTTTTTCAATAATTATCTCTGAAGTTAACGTTTCAATTGATCTTAAAATTGCAAAAGTATTTGTTATTGCATTTTCAAAAGATAATCTTTCCATAACCGATGAAGATGTTCTTCAAGCATTAGATAAAGAAAAACAAATTATTAGAAAAAAACTTGGTTCAAATATTGGTTTAAGGTTTACACCGAGACTAAATTTTAAAATAGATAGTTTAGCATTAGAAGCGAAGAAAATTGACAATTTATTTAAAAATCCAAAAGTAGCCCAAGATATATAAAATTGGGCAGTATAGATGAAAACTAATAAAGAAATCAAGGCAAATGGATGGTTGTTTGTAGATAAGCCCATAGGTATATCCTCGAACAAGGTTTTACAAAAGATTAAGAGATTATTTTTAAATGTAAAGCTTGGATACGTCGGAACATTAGATCCAATGGCTTCAGGGTTTCTTCCAGTGGCTATAGGAAAGGCAACAAAAGCTATTAAATATATCGAGAGGGTTAATAAAGAATATATTTTTACCGTTGAATGGGGTGTCAAAACTGAAACAGGAGATATAGAAGGAGAAAAAATTGGGTACAAAGAAATTTTTCCAAGTGATAATGAAATAAGAAATAAAATACGTCTTTTTTAAAGGCTATTTGCTTCAAAAACCATCCAAATATTCTGCTATTAAAATCAATGGAGAACGAGCTTACAAAATAGCAAGAAATGGACAAGAATTTGAACTTCCTAGTCGTGAGATAGAGGTTTGTGATTTAAGATTATTAAAAAGTTTAAATAAATCAAAATCACTATTTTATGTAAATTGTAGTTCAGGTACTTATATCAGAACTTTAGCTGAAGACCTTGGACAATCTCTTGGAACATATGGACATCTATCGTCTTTGAGAAGAATTGGTTTTGGAAAACTGGATAAAAAACTAATTTCGCTGGATTCTTTGATCAGTTTGATGCATATTGACAAATTAATTGAGCTTTTAAAGCCAGTTGATGATATTTTTTATGATGTGAGAAGAATTAATTTAGATAAGAAAGAAGCAAGGGTTTTGATGGATGGTAAGTTCATAGTTGCAACTAAAACAATTAGAAAAAAAAATAACATGACTAAGCATAAGAGTTTAGTAATTGCAAAATATAAGAAACAATTAGTGGTTATTGGAAGTTTAAATGGTCAAAACTTTCACCCAGAAACAATCATGAATATAAATTTTAATACATTATGTGTAAGGAGTTAGAAATGTCACTATTAAAAGAAAAGAAAGAAGAAATAATTAAGAAGTATGAAAAAAGCTCAAAAGATAAAGGATCTACAGATGTTCAGGTTGCAATTCTTAGTCATCGTATAAGTTCATTAACAGAACATTTAAAAACAAATAAAAAAGATCAAAGTACTAGAAGAGGTTTACTCAAAATGGTGGGAAGAAGAAAGAAACTTTTATCTTATCTTAAGGACAAGAGCTTGGAAAAATATCAAACATTAATAAAATCAATTGGACTCAGACATTAGAAGGAAAAAGGAATATTATGTTTAAAATTGTAAAGAAAGAATTGGATTGGCAGGGATTAAAACTTAGCCTAGAGACTGGAATGTTTGCGAGGCAAGCTGATGGATCTGTGCTTGCTACACTAGGAGGGACATCTGTATTGTGCACAGTTTCAGCTTCAAGAAATGTTGATCCAACAAAAGATTTCTTTCCACTATCAGTTCACTACATAGAAAAAGCTTATGCGGCAGGAAAAATTCCTGGAGGTTTTTTTAAACGTGAAGGGAGGCCATCTGAAGTTGAAACTTTAAACTCAAGGTTGATTGATAGGCCATTGAGACCACTTTTTCATAAAAGTTATAATAATGAAACACAGGTGATATGCACTGTAGTGAATTATGACTCTGAAAATGATCCTTCAATTTGTGCTCTTATTGGAGCCTCTGCAGCTTTGACAATCTCAGGCTTGCCTTTTTTAGGTCCAGTAGGCTGTGCTCGAGTGGGTTATTTGGACGGAGATTATATTTTAAACCCAACTGTTGAGGAAATGAAAGAATCTGAGCTTGATTTAGTTGTTGCAGGAACAAAAAGTGGAGTTTTAATGGTTGAGTCAGAGGCAAATCAACTCTCAGAGGAAATAATGTTAGGTGCAGTTAAATTTGGTCATGATCAATTTCAACCAGTTATCAAGACAATAATTGAATTAGCACAATCAGCTGCAAAAGAGTCTTGGGAAATAGAAGAAAAAAAATTGCCCGACTATTTCAAGGAACTCGAGAAAAAATCAGAGTCAACATTAAAGAAAATATATAAAATCAAAGAAAAGTCTCAAAGAAGTAAAGAACTTGAGGCTTTGAAAATTGAGCTTACAGATTCTTTTTCAGAAGAATATAATTGTGAAGGAAATGAAGTATATGGATACATAAAAAAAATTGAAAAAGAAATAGTTAGAACTTCAATATTGGAAACAGGAAGTAGGATAGATGGAAGAGACCTCACAACGGTTAGAAGTCTTGACTGTAAGGTTAATCTATTACCTAATGTTCATGGTAGCGCACTTTTTACAAGAGGAGAAACACAAGCATTAGTAGTTACAACACTTGGTTCTTCAAATGACGAACAAAGAAAAGATACTTTAGACGGAGATGTTACGGAGAAATTTATGTTACATTATAATTTTCCACCTTTTTCTGTAAATGAAGTTGGAAGAATTGGTTCCACCGGTAGAAGAGAAATAGGTCATGGAAAATTAGCTTGGAGAGCAATAAAACCAATGCTTAGGGATCATGAAAAATTTCCTTACACAGTGAGGGTAGTGTCGGAAATAACAGAGTCAAATGGTTCTTCGTCCATGGCTACAGTTTGCGGAACTTCACTTTCATTAATGGATGCAGGTGTTCCAATAGAAAGACCAGTCGCTGGTATTGCAATGGGATTAATTATGGAAGACAAAAAATTTGCTGTTTTGACAGATATTTTAGGAGATGAGGATCATCTTGGTGACATGGATTTTAAGGTTGCAGGAAGTGATAGTGGTATTACATCTTTGCAAATGGATATAAAAATTACAGGGATAACTGAAGAAATAATGAAAGATGCTTTATCTCAAGCTAAGGACGCTAGAATGCACATACTGTCAGAGATGAATAAAACTATAAAAAAATCAAGAAGTGAGGTTAAAGAAAATGCCCCTAAAATAATTCAGATGAAAATTGCTAAGGCGAAGATTAGAGATGTTATAGGATCTGGGGGTAAAATTATTAGAGATATTTGTGAAAAATCTACAGCAAAAGTTGAGATTGACGATGATGGAAATATAACAATATCATGTAATAATAAAGAATCAGGAGATATAGCAATTGATATGATAAATGATATTGTTGCAGAACCTGAAATTGGTAAAATTTATGAGGGAAAGGTTGTAAAAACTATGGATTTTGGTGCTTTTGTTAATTTTATGGGTTCTCGAGATGGATTGGTTCACATAAGCCAGTTAAGGCCTGAAAGAGTAGAAAAAACTACTGACGTAGTTAAAGAGGGCGATATGGTCAAGGTTAAGGTTTTAGCAGTTGATGATAGGGGCAAAGTGAAATTAAGTCTTAAGGATGCTTTGATAGAGGAATAAGTTTCTAAAAATTAGTAATATGAGAGATTTACGAACTTTAAAGATGTCTGGAAAAGAGGTTCTACCATTAATTGAGGGTGGAAAGGGAATAGCTGTGACCAGTGGCGAAAGCTCAGGTGCATGGGCAAAAGCAGGTGGAATTGGAACTTTTTCAGGAGTAAATGCTGATTCTTATGACAAAGATGGTAAACTGATACCCCAAGAATATAAAGAAAAAACCAGATCAGGTAGACATAATGAATTAGTAAATTTTTCAGTCGCTGGTGCAGTAGAGCAAGCAAAAATAGCAAGAGATATAGCTGGAAACAGTGCAGCTGTGCACGTCAATATTCTCTGGGAGATGGGTGCAGCAGAAACTATATTGACTCAAACTTTGCACAAAGCAAAGGGAATTATTGATGGAGTGACTTGTGGTGCGGGAATGCCTTATAAACTATCAGAAATAGCAGCGTCTCATAAAGTATTTTATTATCCGATAGTTTCATCAGCTAGAGCTTTTAATGCTTTATGGAAAAGGTCATACAGAAAAACAGCAGATTATTTGGGAGGAGTTGTATATGAAGATCCATGGTTAGCAGGAGGACATAACGGTCTTTCGAACAGTGAGGACCCATTAAAACCTCAACCTCCATATCCTAGGGTATTAGAATTAAGAAAATTGATGAACGTATTTAATTTGGATCACATCCCAATCATTATGGCCGGTGGGGTTTGGAACTTAAATGAATGGGAGGACTGGATTGATAATAAGGAGCTAGGTCTAATTGCTTTTCAATTTGGGACTAGACCTTTATTAACAAAAGAAAGTCCTATCCCGGATGACTGGAAGAAGAAACTATTAACTATAAAACCCGGAGATGTTAGTTTACATAAATTTAGTCCTACTGGTTTTTATTCATCAGCATTTCGAAATGATTTCTTGAAAGAATTAGAATTACGATCAGAAAGGCAAACACCTTATTTAAGAGAACAGACTAATGAGTTTAATGAAAAACTTGAAATTGGTCCAAGAAAAAGAGCATATTATGTAAAACATTCTGACAAGTCAAAAATTGTTGAGTGGATTAAAAATGGATTTGTTAAACCATTGACAACACCAAACGATACTTTAATTTGGGTTACTTTAAAAAAGGCAAGCCAGATTGTAAAGGATCAAATTGATTGTATGGGTTGTCTTTCTTCGTGTTTATTCAGTAATTGGTCACAGAACCAAGAAGGTACGACTGGGAAGAAAGCAGATCCTCGTTCTTTTTGTATTCAAAAAACATTGCAAAGAATAAGTCATGGAATTTCTTCAATTGAAAATGAACTTATGTTTGCCGGACATTCTGCATACAGATTTGCATCAGATCCATTTTATAAAAATGGGTTTGTGCCAAAAGTTAAAGAATTAGTAGATCGAATATCAAGAGGTCTCTGATGATCAAAAGACTAATGACCTAAAATATTTCATTAGATTCAATACCCCACATATAATTTTTTAATATCCAACCATCAAAGCCTTTTATTCTAATTTTACACCAGTCTTTTTTACATTTTTTTACTTTAATTATTACATCCTTATAAAGACGAGCGACTTTTTTTGATTTTGAGTTGGGATACCTGTATATATAAGTTGATTCTGCAATTATATAAGCATGTCGTTTATCACTAAGTTGACTCTTTGAAATCCAACCCTTTAGACCACTAATATCCTCTATTTGAACCCATGCATCAAAGAAAGATAATCTTTTAAGAGGAATACCTTTTTGATAAAGTGTAGCAATGATAAAATATTTTTTACCTGGACCGTTTCTAATATTAACTTCATTATATTTTGTCGAGAAAAAATTTTTTTTTCCCAAACCTAAAGAATCATTTGATATAAAATAAGAAATGAAAATAAAAAATATAACGATAAACTTCATATAAAGTATGTCAAAAAAAAATTACACAATTCTTTTAACTCGAAAGTTGCCAGAAAATATAGAAAAGAAACTATCAATCAATTTTAACATAATTCTAAATAAAAATGATAAGAATTATAGTTATAAAGAACTAAGAAAAAAAGTGGAAAGTGCAGATATTCTTGTCCCATGTATAAGTGACACCATTGACTCTTCAATTCTTAAATCAGCCACTAAATTAAAGTTGATAGCAAATTTCGGTAATGGAGTTGATAATATTGATTTAATCACAGCAAAAGAAAAGAATATAGTTGTAACTAATACACCAGAAGTACTCACGGAAGATACTGCGGACATTGTGATAACTATGATTTTAATGTTATGTAGAGGAATTAAACAAGCAGAAGAAAAACTATACAAAGGTAAGTGGGATGGTTGGGGACCAAGTGACACTCATGGTGAGAGAGTAAATGGAAAAAAATTAGGTATAATTGGTATGGGTAGAATTGGGAGTGCAGTTGCAAAAAAAGCAATGACTCTTGGTTTAGAAATTAATTATCATAATAGAAAAAGATTAAATAAAAATATTGAAAAAAATCTTAAAGCAAAATATTGGATAAATTTAAATGAGATGTTATCAAAAATGGATATTATTTCTATTCATTGTCCTTATACCCCTGAGACATTTCACTTACTTTCAAAAAGACGATTACAATTATTAAAATCATCTAGTCTTATAATTAATACATCTAGAGGTGAAATCATTGATGAGAATTCACTGGCTGAGCTATTAATTCGAAAAAAAATACAAGGGGTAGGTCTCGATGTTTTTGAGCATGAACCTCAGGTGACTACTAAATTATTGGAATCTAAAAATGCAGTATTATTGCCACATATTAGTTCAGCAACTAAGCAATCTAGAGATGCAATGGGAAGTAGAGTAATAAAAAATATAATGGATTTTTGCTCTGGTAAAACCCCACCCGATATTATTAAAACTTGATTAATTAATTTTTTTTTTTGCAAAGTTTGCATTCATTATTTTTTTTAATTTTAATTTTTGTTTGAGTCATACTCAGAGAATCAAAAATAATAAACTCTCTAAATCTTGAGTTATTATTATCTATTATATGATTGATTACTGTCATTGCTTGAAATAGTCCACCGATACCAGCCACTGGAGAAATTATTCCAAGATCAGCACAATTTCCAATATTATTTATTCCCTTAAATTTTGGAAATATACATCTATAACATGGATTATTTGTATTTTTCCAAGCTTTAAAAGAGAATAATTGTATTTCAAAGTTATGAAGTGCAGCAGAAATTAGAATTTTTTTTTGTTTGTAACATGAATCATTAATTAAATACCGAGTACTAAAATTATCAGAGCAATCTAATATATAATTATATGGTTTCAATAGTTCTGAAATATTATTTTTTGTAACCTTTAGATTATAGGTGTTTAAAGAGATAGTAGAATTTATAGAAAAAATTTTTTGTTTTGCAGCGTTTACTTTTAGTATCCCAATGTCACTCTCATTAAATAATGATTGTCTGCTCAAGTTACTTTTATCTACACGATCAAAATCAACAATTCCTATCTTTCCAATACCAGACATAACTAGATAATTTATCGCGGCTGATCCAAGACCTCCACATCCAATAATGAGCACAGACGAATTTATTAACGAAAGTTGCCCTTTATAACCGAATTTATCAATTAGAATTTGTCTTGAGAATCTTTCTAATTGTTCATCATTTAGTTTAGTAATTTTTTTCATTTTTATATTGTTAAACTATAAATCAGAAAATAAAGGGGTTGATAAATATCTTTCTGCAAAAGATGGAATAATAACTATTGTATTTTTTTCTTTCATGCATGGTTGTTCATTTATTTCAATTGCTGCTGCTAAAGCAGCACCAGAAGAAATACCCACAGGTATTCCTTCTAATCTTGCCATAATCTTAGCGTATTCAAATGCAGTATTATTATTTATTGAAATTATTTCATCAACCATTTCAATTAATAAATTATCTGGAATGAATCCTGCTCCTATTCCTTGTATCATATGAGCACCAGGTTCCCCACCAGAGATTACTGCAGAATCTTCAGGCTCAACAGCATATATTTTTATTTTTGAGTTTTTCTTTTTTAAAAACTTTGCAACACCAGATATTGTACCCCCAGTTCCAACTCCCGAAACAAAATTATCTATATTTCCATTTGAGTCTTTCCAGATTTCTCTTGCTGTTGTTTCATAATGTATTGTAGGATTTGAAGGATTAGAAAATTGTTGAAGTAAAATACTATTTTTAGTCTTATTATGAATTTCTTTAGCTTTTTCTAATGAACCTCTCATCCCCTTTTTTGCTGGAGTTAATATAAGTTTGGCACCAAGTAGCTGAAGCATTTTTTTTCTTTCAACAGACATACTTTCAGGCATTGTTAAGATCAATCTATAACCTTTTGAAGCACAAATAGATGCAAGAGAAATCCCTGTATTTCCTGAGGTTGGTTCAATGACCGTTGATCCTTTTTTAAGAAGACCTTTTTTTTCTGCATTCTCAATCATTGATAAACCTATTCTATCTTTTACAGATGATAGCGGATTGAAAAATTCTAATTTTGCAAATATATCCCCATACAATTGATATTTGTTTTTAATTCTATTAAGTCTAACAAGTGGAGTATTCCCTATTGTTTCTGAAATAGAATTAAAAATCCTATCATTTCTACCATTTTTTTTATATGACAAAATCAACATTCCCTGCTGAGTTTTTTTTAATCTTGGACTCTCTTGCTTTTTTACATATATCCTCAATTGATGTTTTTTTTAATTTATCAAAACTAGAGGCATAGACCTCTAAAATTAAAGGATTTATTATTTTTTCAGATATTTCAGAAACCATTAGTTTATTTTTTATGTGATTTTCAGA
Source organism: Rickettsiales bacterium (assembly GCA_028407765.1). Classification (GTDB taxonomy): domain Bacteria; phylum Pseudomonadota; class Alphaproteobacteria; order Methylaequorales; family Methylaequoraceae; genus TMED211. Next base: position 6,332 of record JAOOJU010000002.1, on the reverse strand, counting down.
TTCTTGATCAAAAGATTTAACAATATCGGAAATCTTGATTTTTCTTCTTTCTTTAGCCAATCTGTACCCTCCTTTGGGTCCTCTTGAACCAACCAGAATCTTACTTTTCACAAGTGTTTGTAAAGTTTGTTCCAAATATCTTTTTGGAATTCCTTGTCTTTTTGCAATTTCTATATTTTGAACAGGTTTTACACCCGAGTAATATGCAATATCAGCAACTGCTTCTATTGCATATATAATTTTTCTGGAAACTCTGAACAATTTATACCCCTATTTCAACCCTGTTGAACCAAATCCGCCATCTCCTCTTTCTGTTTTATCCAGTTTATTGACTTCTATTATTTCAAAATTTGGTATTGTTTTAAAAATGATCTGCGCGATTCTCATTCCAACAGAAACATTAAATACTTCCTTACCGTGATTAATGAGGATTACACAGATCTCTCCCCTATAATCAGAATCTATAGTTCCAGGTGAGTTTAATACTGTAACCATATTTTTTAAGGCTAAACCTGATCGAGGTCTAACTTGAGCCTCAAAATTTTTTGGCAAAGCTAATGAAAAACCACATGGCACTATAGTAGAAGAATTTGGCTTAATTATTAAGTCCTTGTTTATCGCAGCAACTAAATCAAATCCTGCGCTACCAATCGTTGCTTTTTTTAATTTGTAAAGCTCTGTACCATTATCTAAGATTTTAATTTTTATTTTTGACATCAAAATTTTTTTTCAATTTTTGAGAAATATTCACTAATTTCTATAACTAATTTTTCAGCAATATTTGATTTACTTAATAAAGGCCATTCTTTAATTTTTTTTTCTTTAACTATAGTTACCTTATTATTTATTTTATTAAAGCCTTTTTTATCCGAAACTATATTTGCAATAATCCAATCACATTTTTTCTCAAAAAGTTTTTTTTTAGCATTTTCAATCAAATTTTCAGTTTCTGCTGCGAACCCAATCACCAAACCAGGACGCATATTACTATTTGAAACCTCATACAAAATATCTTTATTTTTTGAAAGTTTAAGTGTTATGCTTGATAGATTATTTTTTTTAATTTTTTTATGTCTAGTATTTTTCATTTTCCAGTCAGCTATTGCAGCAACTGAGATATAAATATCAGCTGGCAGTTCTGACAGTGAATAATTTAAGAAATCTTTACCAGTTTTTGCATTTTTAAATTTTATATCTGAGGGTTGCTCTAATTTTGTAGGGCCACTTATTAATGTGGTTTTAGCACCAGCATCCCTAAGTGCCTTGGCTATTTCATATCCTTGCACTCCAGATGAAAAGTTACTAATGAATCTAACCGGATCAATTTTTTCTTGTGATGGACCACTCGTGACTACAGCTTTTTTTCCTTCTAGAAGACTAGACTTATTGAAAAACTTAATTATTTCTTCAAAAATCAAATTAATATCCATAAGTTTACCTCTTCCTATTTGACCACAAGCAAGTTTCCCATATTTTGGCTCTAATATTTTCACATTTCTTTGTTTTAAAATCTTTAGATTAGATCTAACTGCTTTATTAACATACATTCCAGTGTTCATTGCAGGAGCGATAAATAGAGGAGATCTTGAGGCTAAGATAGTGGTGCTAGCTAAATCATCAGCTATACCGTTGGCTATTTTTCCTATGAAGTTTGCAGTTGCCGGTATAACAATAACAAGTTCTATTTCATTAACTAGATTAATATGATTCATTTGATTTGACTCATTAAGTTTAAAAAGGTCAGTAAATATATTTTTTCCCAATAAACTACTAAAAGTTATTGGTGCAACAAACTGTGAAACACTTTTTGTCAATATGCATTCTACTTCGTAGCTCGATTTTATTAATAATCTCATTAAATCTATTGCTTTGTAGGAAGCAATTCCTCCAGTTACAATGATGAGTACTTTTCTTTTAGATTTTCTTTTTCGCATATCACTTTTTTCCAATATGAATACTAGCAATTCCGTCCAAGATATCAAAACATTCTACGTTGTTAAATCCAACGGTATTAAAAATTTTAGTTAATTCTATCTGATTCGGAAAAAATCTAATGCTTTCGACTAGATATTCGTAAGCGGATTCATTTTTTGCAATTATCTTTCCTATTTTAGGTATAATGTTAAAATATAAATCAACTATATTTCTCAGAATACTCTGGTTTGCTTGACTAAACTCCAAACAAATAAATTTGCCATTTTTATCAAGTACTCTATGTATTTCAATAAGTGATTTCTTCATATCAGAAAAGTTTCTTAATCCAAATGCTAAAAGAACATAATCAAATTCATCGTCTTTAAAAGGAAGATTTTCTGCAAAATTACATTTATAAGTTATATCGTAATCTTTGAGTTTCTTTTTTGCCTGACTTATCATATCTGGGTTAGAATCAACTAAAATACATCTACTGTCAGGATATTTATCTTTTATTAATTTTGATAAATCACCGGACCCCCCAGCAAGATCCATAAAAACGTTATGCTTTTTAGCTGCAATGAAATTAAAAATTTGTTCTTTCCAAATTCTATGCATTCCGATAGACATTATATCATTCATAAAATCGTAATTTTCAGAAACATCCGAAAAAACTTTGCTTACGATCTTGCTTTTTTTATTTGGTGATATATTTGTTAAGTTTTTAAATTTAAATGATTTCATGCCAGAATTACCTGAAGTAGAGACAGTTAGAATAGCATTAAATGAGCATTTGTCGAAATGTAAAATAAGTAAAGTAACAATAAATATAAAAAAACTTAGATTTCCAATTCCAGAAAATCTAGAAAAGACTTTAAAAGGGAAAATTTTTGATAAGATTTATAGGAGAGGAAAATATTTAATAATAAATTTCAAAGAAAATTTATCCTTATTAGTTCATCTTGGGATGACAGGCGTATTTAGAGTTAAAGATTCTTATATTCCAGAAAAGCATGATCATATTATCATAGAATTGAAAGATAAGTTTTTAGTTTACAATGACGTGAGGAGGTTTGGTTTTTTTAAAATTTATAAAAAAAACTTAGTCATGGAATCACCCCACATAGAAAAACTTGGACCTGAGCCTTTAGAAAAAAGTTTTAACGAAGTAATTTTGAACCAGTTAATGCTAAATAAAACACAAAATATTAAACACTTTTTAATGGATCAAAAGAATATTGCTGGTTTAGGTAATATCTATTGCTCTGAGATTTTATTTGATAGTAAAATTTTGCCATCAAGATTAGTCAATGATCTAGAACAGAAAGAAAAAACAAAACTTGTAAAATCTATAAAAAAGATTCTTAAGATAGCAATTAATTTAGGAGGTACTAGTTTGAGAGATTACAAAACTCCCTCAGGAAAGTTGGGTTATTTTAAAAATAAATTGAAAATTTATGGATTGGAAAACAAAGACTGTTTTTTTTGTAAGAAAAAAAGTAAAATAAAAAAATAAATACTTGTCCTAATTCTTCCTCATTTTTTACTTCAATGCTTGAGTTATCAGGAGCTTTTCGTATGATATCAAAAAGTAACTGTGATGGAACTGTCAACTCTCCTTCATCTGTAATTTCAGCCTCAATTATTTCTGAAATTTCTAATGCAAGATCTGTGGCAGTTATTTCTACTTTATTGGTTATCGTTTTTATTTTTACATTTGAGAGAATTGGAATTGTATTTCTTTTTTCAACAACGCTTTGAAAGTGACTTAAGGAAGAAAATAGTTCCTTTTTAGAAACAGTGAATTCCATTTATGATTCCAACATTCTAATTAATAATTCAACATCTTCATCAAAACTAACATCTACATTTCTAAGTTCTTCCACCTTTTTTACAGCATGAATAACAGTCGTATGATCTCTATTGCCAAACCTTCTTCCAATTTCAGGTAATGATCTTGATGTCAAACTTTTTGATAAGTACATTGCTATTTGTCTTGGTCTCACAACAGTTCTTGATCTTCTTGCGGAACTCATATCTGACATTTTTACATTAAAATGTTCAGAGACCTTTTTTTGTATTTGTTCAATATTAACTTTTCGTTGTGAAGATTTCAATAAATCCCTCAATAAATCATGAGTCATTTCAATATTTACTTCTTTACCAATAAGTGAAGAAAATGCAGTAATTCTATTTAAAGCACCCTCGAGTTCTCTCACATTTGTTGTTATTTTATGAGCTAGAAATTCCAAAACATTTTCCGGTATTGATGTGTCTAATTTTTCAGACTTTGCTTGTAAAATACTTAACCTTAGCTCATAATTGAGTGGGTGTATATCTGCAACTAGACCCCAACCCAATCTAGATCTCATCCTTTCCTCGATTCCTTCTAAATCTTGAGGTGATTTATCTGCGGAAATTATCAACTGCTTATTTTGATCAACCAAAGCATTAAATGTGTGAAAGAATTCCTCTTGAGTTGAGTCTTTGCCAGAAATAAATTGTACATCATCAATCATTAATACATCTACAGTCCTAAACTGCTCTTTAAAAGCCACAGTATTTTTAAACCTCAGAGCTTTAATAAAATGATACATAAACTTCTCAGCAGACAAATAAATAACTCTCCTAATTGGATTCTTTCTTTTTATCTCATGTGCTATAGCGTGCATTAGATGAGTTTTACCCAGCCCAACACCACCATATAAAAAAAGTGGATTAAATGGCACATCCTGAGACTCTGCGACACGTCTTGCTGCTGCAAAAGCTAATTCATTGGGCTTTCCTACAATAAAATCAGTAAAAGTAAACCGTTGGTCAAGGTTTGCACCTATGTTATCTGCTAAATCATATGACTTAATCTTTTTATGGTGTGACTTTTCATCTTTTTTATTTATTTCATGATCTTGCTTTAAGTCATTGCTATTTTTAACAAGAACTATTTCTATTTTTTCCACCTTACTGTTTTGATTTAACCAATTTTCTTTTAATAAGTCTAAATACTCTTCAGTCAATCTAGTTCTTATAAAGCTGTTTGGAACACTTAAAATTAATTTACCAGAATTAAAACTAACAAGGCTAAGAGGTTTAAACCAACTTTTAAATAAAGCATCTCCAATCTTTTGTCTTACTTTTCCTCTTACAGATGCCCATTGGGCTTGGATTTCATTATGGTTTGGTTGATTCTCTTCGTCCATTTTTAACTCTGTTTCCATGGAAGCTTAGAATGTTTCCAACCGTTATTAGAACTTCTATGCCCATTATGATCATGTGATCCTTCAAAACCATAAGTACAATTGTAGCAACTTTTAAATCCATAGGATGTTAAAAATTCTGCTGCAGACTTAGATCTTCCTCCCGAACGACAAAGTAATACAATTGTTTGATCTTTATTTATTCCTGAATCGGTTATTTCCTTCATGAAGTTTTCATTAACATTCATTGATGGATAGGTCTGCCATTCTATTAAATAGGCCTTTTTTTCGATTGACTCTAGATTAGGAATTCCAACAAACTGCCATTCTGCAGAAGACCTACAATCAATTAAGACACTATTTTTATCTTTAAGAAGAATCTCCCAACTCTCTTTCGGATCTGTATCTCCTGCGTAACCCAATTTAGTCATACCACCCCAATAAAAAATAATCGCTCTATTAGATTAGAGCATTAATAAATTGAATCAATAAAACAAATATTTATTTATAAAAAAAATTAACCCAAAAGTTTAATCTTCCTGGAAATTCTTGATAAGGTTCTTGAAACAGTATTTTTTTTTAAAAGTCCAGAATTGACTGACCTGGATAGAGCAGGCTCAAGATCAACGAATATTTTCTTAGCTTCAGCCTTATTCTTATTTTCAACTGAGATATTAATACTTTTTATTTTACTTCTAAGCATAGATCTCTTTTTTTTATTGATCAAAGATCTCTTAGAACTTTGTAAAATTCGTTTTTTTGCAGATTTAATATTAGCCATAATTCAATATATTTATGTATACTCTTGCTTAAGAACAAGGTCAAGAACAAGTATCCAAATAATAATATTAATTAGGTAAAATCTTAAAAAATATGTAAAGAACATCTCTATTTTCTTTGTAATTTATAATTAAGGTTTCTTTTTCTCTTTTGAAGTAATTCAATTCTTCTTCTTTCCAACCTAGATTTGGTAATATTCCATTGTAAAATTTTTGAGCTTCATCCAACTCAGCTTTTCCAAAGATCTCAGTATTCACAAATCTTCCTTCATTTGTATCAAAAATAACCAAACTTTCTTTATTATTTTTCATATCCTCGAATATTGGTAAATCGGCTATTCCCTCAACGAAAGAAATATTATCGTTTGCATGCAATATTTGTGATTTGTTTAAAAGAATTAAAATAAGAATATTTAATATAACTTTTTTCATCATCAACTTGACT
>JAOOJU010000019.1 GCA_028407765.1 Rickettsiales bacterium | reverse complement strand
ACGGAATATCCCCTCTTATTATGGATAATTGAATATCTGGATGAATACGGTTTCTTCCAAACTATAATAACTATATTTTCATCTTTTCTATCTTTTAATTATTCTTTTTTTAAACTTCATATCCTAATTTTACTTCTTTTATTTCATGATCATAACTTTTATAGCTATACAAAATAAAAAAATTAAAATTTCAAAGACTTTCTGTTTGTTATCTATTTTATATATTATTTTTTACTCCATGTTTTATACTTTGCTTGGTACCGGTGCTCATCCAAGAATTACAACAGCATTATTAATTCCAGTATTAATTATCTTTTCTCAATTTTTTAAAGACAATGAAATTGCATTAATAAAATCAAGACCCGCAATGTATTTGAGTTTTTTTTCCTTAATTTTTTATACTATATATTTCGCAAATAGATTTGGTAATTATACCTAGAAATCAATTTTTTATTATTATATTTTATAATTTAAAATAGTAAATTGAAGTCAACTCAACTATTCTAACTATTAATTTATTAATTCAAAATGTTAGCTATTTTAGAGAAAAAAAATATTTTAGTTTTCAAGGTTATACTTGTAACAACTTACTTAGTTTTAAGTAATCAAAATTTATTGAATACTTTGTTTGTAGACATTGGTCATAATAGTAAAGCTAAAATGCTTTTTTATATGTTAGCAAGTATAATATTCTCTTTTTTTTTTTTTTATTGTTCTTTTCAAAAAAAAATAATTTATAGAACTGTTCTCTGTATTCCCCTTATAACTTCAAGCTTTTTCAGTCAATTATATTATGAAATAACAAATCAAACAATAAACATAGACGTTATAGAAATTGCATTAATTTCAAAAGCGAGTTACGTAAATTTTATTAATCAATATTTAGATGAAATACTCATTAACTTAGTCTATTTTCTAATTGGTATAGTTAGTATTATTATCCCAAGTAAAAATATTCAACTTTTGAAAAAAAAAAAAAAATTTTTCATTTTTTTTTTTCTATATTTCTCATTTATATTTTCATTTTCTATTTCAAGAGGTGGTTTTGGTCAACATGGTTTGCCGTCACAATTAAAGGCTCTAATTCCATTTACACTTGTAAACTTTACACAAAATTTTCAGTTGAATACTGAATTTAAGTACGAAAAAAACTTTTTAAAAAAAAAATCAAAAATCTTGATTATTGATGAAAGTATAAGTTTTGACTACTTTAAAAAATCGTTATCTTTTGAAGATTTTAGATTAGTTGCAAATGAAAATTTTTTTAAAAATACAAGGAAATTTTATTCACTACATAATTGTAGTGCTCAATCTGTTTGGTCATTGTTTAACGGTTTAATATTATCAAATAATAAATATTATATTAGAAAAAATTTATGGAAAATCGCAAAAGAAAATGACTATGAAACTATATACTTTAGCGCACAAGAAAAAAAAGGATCATATCAATATTTACAAAAACCCGATGAACTTACTTACATTGATACTAAATTTTTTTATGGTTCTGTTAATAATAAATTTAGAGATACAAAAATACTTGATGATCTCAAAAAACATATAAAAATAAAAAAAAATCAATTTATAGTTATATTGAAAAATGGATCACATTTCCCTTATTCAAGTCAATTTGATTATAAAAAATATAAGATAGATATTGAAGATGAGAATATTGAGAAAATGTATTTGTATAGTATTAAAGAAAATACTATCAATTTTTTAGATAAATTAGCTGAAATAACGAAAAACAAAGATTTTGAAATTTTTTATCTATCAGATCACGGGCAAAATATTTTAGATGGAGGTTTAACACATTGTAATTCAAACTCACCAATAAAAAGTGAATGGGAAATACCTTTATTGCTCTATAATGTACATGACACCTCAGAGGAAAAAATAAAAAATAATACCTCATTATATGATGGAATTTCTAATTCACTTGGAGAAAATACTATTAGAAATAATACTAGTTCTAACCTTAATTATTTATTCTATGGTTCTCTTAATAAAAGGTTTGGTAAAACAATTAAAAAAATTACTATAAAAGTAAATCACAATGAATAAAGTTTTATCCTTATTAATTTTAATAATTTTAGTTTTCACTACAAATCATCTATATGACAGATATAATGCTTTAAAAAAATTTAATACAGAAATCTGGGGACACAGAGGAGGAGGAAAATATTTAAAACTTCCAGACAACTCTCCCGAAGCATTGAAGAAAATTAGTGATGTTGGATGGAAAGGAATTGAAATTGATTGTTATTATGATTTAAAAAATAAAAGAATAATTATTTCACACGATAGACATTTACAAAAATTTAGAGACGGGTTCTTCTTTATAGAAGAAATTGATATTCCATCAAAAATCCCAATTTGGCTAGATTTTAAGAACTTAAATACATTAAATACTCCTGAGGTGGGTGAAGTTAATAAAATATTATCAGTATTAACAAAAAAAAATAATATTTATGTAGAAAGTCAGAGTATAATTAACTTATTTCGAATTAAAAAGTCTGGCGTAAAAACTATTTTTAACCTTCCTATTTATAATGATAACATGTTTATTTTTTTCTTCTTAAAATTAGTATTTGTAATTTTAGGTTTTGATTTCATCAGTGTTACTCATAATTATTTTGCTATAGTTAGAAATTATTTTCCTGCAAATACTATTTTGACCTTTACTTTGAACAATAAAAAAGAAATTTGTGAGATTATAAATAATAAACAAGCATTTGTAATTTTATCTCAAACACCTGAGAAAAATATAGACTGTACGAATAATAATTAATTATTAAGTGATTATTAATTTATTGACAAAAATAAAGAACTTATGTAGAACATCTAAATAGGTATATTTATGTTAACAGCTAAACAAAAAAAATTATTTGATTACATCAACTCATATTTTAATAAGAACGGTATTTATCCAACCTATGAAGAAATGAAAAATGCTCTAGATATTAAATCTAAATCTAGTATACATAAACTCATATCAAGCATTGAAGAAAGAGGGTTTATCGAAAGAATTCCTCACAAAGCACGTGCAATACAATTTAAAGATAAGAAAGATAAAAATAACCTCACTAAAGTTCCATTCTTAGGAAAGATTGCAGCTGGAAACCCAATTGAAGCAATAACAAGTAGTTTTGAACAAGTTTCTGTTCCTGATTACCTTGTAAATAATACAGACGAGCATTTTACTCTTGAAGTAGTTGGTGATTCAATGAAAAATGAGGGAATATTTAATAGTGATGTTGTAGTAATCAAAAAAAGTAATGTAGCCATAACCGGTGATATAGTTGTTGCATTAATTGATGAAAACGAAGTGACATTAAAAAAGTTTAGATCATTTAAAAATTCTATTGCATTAGAACCAGCAAACAAAAATTATAAAATAAGAATTTTTGGTCCAGAAAGAGTTAGAATCCAAGGAATACTTGTTGGTTTAATCAGAAAGTTTTAAATCCAAAAATATGAGTATTGTTACCAGGTTTGCACCTTCTCCCTCTGGACTTCTTCATATTGGTGGAGCAAGAACAGCATTATTTAACTATCTATATGCTAAAGCGAAAGGTGGTTTGTTTAAAATAAGAATAGAGAATACAGATTCTAAAAGACAATCAGTGAAATCAATTAATAATATTCTAAATAGTTTAGAATGGTTGGGAGTTACTACAGATCAAAAAATAATATTCCAAAATAAAAATTTTGATAATCATATCAAAGTCTCAAAACTCCTTTTAAAAAAAGGATTAGCTTATAAATGTTATTTAACTAAAGAGCAAATTACGTTACTAAAAAAGAAAAAAAGAAAATCTAGTTCTAAAATAGAAAGTGAATGGAGAGATAAAAGTGAAACTGAACATCCAAAAAATAAAGATTATGTTATAAGGCTAAAGATTCCTGATAACGAAACTATTATTATAAATGATTTAATTCAAGGAACCATAAAAGTTAAAAGTAAAGAAATTGATGATTTTATTATTTTAAGAAGTAATAAAACTCCAACATTCTTACTTTCTTCAGCCGTAGATGATATTGAAATGAACATCACTGATGTCATAAGAGGTGATGATCATTTAACTAATACTTTTAGACAATATTATATCTATAAATTTCTAAAGCCGCAATTACCTAATTTTGCGCATATACCGTTGATTCATAATGAATTTGGCAAGAAACTTTCTAAGAGAGATAATGTAACATCTGTTGAAGATTTAAAATCACAAGGTTATTTAAAAGAAGCGGTTATAAATTATTTATTAAGATTGGGTTGGTCAAATAAAAATAAAGAATTCTTCTCACTTGATGAGGCGAAAAAAGTCTTTGATTTAAAATCTATCGGAAAATCTCCTGCGATAGTTGATGAAAAAAAAATAATTTCACTGAATAATCACTACATGAAAACTTTACCCGATCAAAAAATATTCGAATTACTGATCTTAGAGATAAAAAGAAATAACTTTATAATAGAAAAGGATATCAAGAGTAAAATCTTAAAATTATTAAAACAGTTAATTGAGAGATCAAATAATATCATAGATCTTTTTAATAAATCTAAATTTATTTACAGTGACGAAGAAAAAGTAATTGGAAAAGAAAATAATGAAATTATATCTAATACAGCCATTTATAGAGACGATATAATTAATGGACTATCAAATTGTAATTGGAAAAAAGAAAATCTAGATAAATTTATAAAAAACTTTGTACAGAAAAAAGAAATACCCTTTAGTGTAATTGGAAAACCACTAAGATTGATTCTGACTAAGAGTTTAACTAGTCCTCCAATCACGTTTGTAATGGAAATTATGGGAAAGAAAGAAGTTATTAGAAGATTGAATAATATGTGGTAAAATAAGAAATGAGTAAAAAGAAACAAACAATTACAATAATTGATAATAGTACAGGTAAAAAATTTGAATTTTTAAAAAAAAATGGTTCATTAGGCCCTTCTGTAGTTGATTTATCAACTTTTTATACTAAGACAGGAATGTTTATTTATGACCCAGGTTTTACCTCCACAGCAAGTTGTCAATCAGAAATTACATATATAGATGGAGAAAGAGGACAATTATTACATAGAGGATATAGAATTGAAGAGCTAGCAGATAGTTCTGATTATGCAGAAGTATGTTATTTATTACTTAATGGTGAATTACCAGATGTAGATAAAAAAAATGATTTCATAAATATACTTACTAACCATACTATGTTACATGAACAAATTTTACGATTTTATTCTGGCTTCAGAAGAGATTCTCATCCCATGGCCATTATGGTAGGTATTGTAGGTGCGTTATCATCTTTTTACTCAGAAAAAACACATGATTTTTCTTCAATTGAGGGAAAATGGGTTGCTGTAAGTAGGTTATTAGCTAAGATGCCAACTATTGCAGCAATGGCTTATAAATACTCTCTTGGTCAACCATTTATTTATCCTAAAAATGAACTATCTTATAGTGAAAATTTCCTCCACATGCTTTTTTCTACTCCATGTGGTGATTTTAAACCAACAAAAACTAAGATTGAAGCATTAGATAAATTATTAATTCTGCACGCTGATCATGAACAAAATGCATCAACTTCTACAGTAAAAATAGCAGGTTCCTCGGGGGCAAATCCTTTCGCTTGTGTTGCAGCAGGTGTTGCTTCATTATGGGGTCCAGCTCATGGAGGAGCCAACGAATCTGTAATTAGAATGCTTTATGAGATAGGAGATGAGGAGAATATTCCAAAATATATTGAAAAAGCAAAAGATAAAACTGACGATTTTAGGTTGATGGGTTTTGGTCACAGGGTATATAAAAACTATGATCCAAGAGCAAATGTTTTAAGAAAATATTGTCATAACTTAATCAATGATTCTGGATTAATTAATACACCTCTCTTTAAATTAGCAACAAAACTTGAGGAAATAGCATTGAATGATAAATATTTTATTTCAAAAAAACTTTATCCCAATGTTGATTTCTATTCAGGAATGATTCTTAAAGCTCTAGGTTTACCTGAATCAATGTTTACAGTGATCTTTGCTGTGGCAAGAACTGTAGGTTGGATTTCACAATGGAAGGAAATGATAGAACTTCATTCTAATAAAATCAGTAGACCAAGACAATTATATGTCGGCAAAGAACACAGAAACTTTATTAAATTATCTGATAGGAACAAAGGAAAGGTCAGAAAAATGTTTCCAGGCACAGTTCTTTCTAAATTATTTCAATCCTAAAATAGCTTTTGCTGCTAAAAGCGATGGATTTATTGAATTTTTAAGCATTAATTTAGGTAATTTTTCAAAATAATTTTTTTGTTTATCTCTTATCTCAGGATTAGATATACAATCTTCTATTTTATTTAACAGTGTAAAATGGTTAAAGTTGTCAAATAAAAGTTCAGGTATTATTTCTTTATCATAAATTATATTAACTAAACTACACCAATTTAAGTTTACAAAATTTTTTATTATCAGAGAAGTAAGATAATTACTTTTATAAACAACAATCATTGGAATTTTATATGAAGCCAATTCCAAAGAAATTGTTCCCGATGCAGCAACTGATAGAAAAGAATTTTCTATCATTTTTTTCTTTAAATTAAGATTATCGATAATCTCAAATTTTTTATCACCAATAATGTTTTTAACATCTTTTTTCAATGATGGAATAGTTATAATTTTAAGTTCATAGTTCTTTTTTTCTCTGGAAAATAAGATCATAGATTTTAAAAAAATAGGCATTATTTTACTAATTTCATTGAGCCTTGAGCCAGGAAAAAAAGTAATGATTTTTTTTCTAGATTTAATAAATTTTCTTTTCTCAAAAAAAATAGGATGACCTACAAATATAGATTTTAAATTATGCTTAGTAAAATAAACTGTTTCAAATGAAAACAAACATAGCAATGTGTCGTAAAGTTTAGAAAACTTTTTTGCTCTATACTTCTTCCATGCCCAGACAGTTGGAGCAACGTAGTGAAAAAATTTTGTTTCGCCCCTTAAACCTTGAAGTTTTTGAACTAATCTATAATTAAAACTCGGAGAATCTATTGTTACAAGAATATCAGGTTTAATCTTTTGAATAAATCTTTTGGTGATATTAATATAATTCATAAAACTAAATAGTTTCATTAGTACTTCAAATATACCATTCACGCTTAATTTTTTTATCGGTATAATCGAATTTATACCGTTTTGATACATTAATTCACCACCTATTCCATAAAACATTATATTAGGATTTTTTTTTTTTAGTTCTATCATTAGTTTTGATCCTAAATAATCTCCGGACGGCTCAGTAGCAATTATCACTATTTTTTTTTTATCCATTTATTCCTATTAAAAATAACTTATTTATATTCATGTCTTCTATAATTTTTTGTCTATCTATAAAAAGAGTTTTATTACCTGTAAAAGCTATCCCTCCAATAGAATGACTTTTACATAATTGAATTGTTTTAGATCCAATTGTTGGTAAATCAGCTCTAAAATCCTGTTTTTTTTTAAATAACTTAATAAGGGTAGGTTTGACTCCATCTTTAAAATATTTTTTAGATCTTTTAATCAGATTATCTGTACCTTCGATTGCTTCAATCCCAATCACAGTTCCTTGTTGTACTATAATGGACTGACCTATATCATAATTACTCAAAGTATTTAGTATTAATTTACCTCTATCTATATCACTTTGGCTTATTTTTAATGGATGGACTTTAGTATGTTTTCCTAATCCCAAAAACAATTCAGGAGCTATTGATTTGATATTTAAGACAATTAAATCCAATCTTTCTAATTCTTTAATTATAAACTTCAATAAAAGATTATCTCCTCCTTTAAGTAAAACTTTAGTAAAACTTGGTAAAATTCTAAGACTTTTTAAATCAGGCTTAATATTTATAATTCCAGGCCTAGGGATACTACCTGCCATAATAATACTTTCAAAACCTAGTTTTTTAAGTTTTATTATTTCAGTAAGTACTTTTCCAATATTTACACATTTATGATTAAATTTTTCAATATTTCTATCCCATCCATGATCAGAGATTATCAAAGAGTAAAAATGAATTTTTTTTTTTACTAAAATATTAATTATATTAATTGGTAAAAGACCATTTCCTGCTAAAATAATAATTTTTTTCATTTTTATGGTAAGCAGAAAGATCTAGATGAGTCTTGATTTAAAAAATCTAATAACTTCATAACACATTGATTGTTATTACTCGTGATATTAATTTCTTTGAGGCGTTGTTTAAAGTTTTTTTCTGACGATTTAAATAAATCCCTATAAATCTTCCTCAAATTCTTTATCTCTTCTTTTTTTATATTATTTCTTTTTAATCCTATCAAATTAAGTCCCGAAAGTTTCGCTCTATTTCCCATAACTGAACCAAATGGAATAACATCTGAAGTAACACCAGACATTCCTCCAATCATTGCTCCTTCCCCAATTCTAACGAATTGATGAATAGCGCTTAAGCCTCCGATCACAGCATTGTCTCCTATTTCAACGTGGCCTCCTAAAGTTGCATTATTTGCAAATATAACATTATTTCCCACTCTGCAATCGTGAGCAATATGAGTCCCAACCATTAATAAACAATTATCTCCAATGGTTGTAATTTTACCACCACCCTCAGTACCAGGATTAATTGTTACATGTTCACGTATTTTTGCATTTTTACCAATTCTTAAAAAGGTTTTTTCACCCTGATACTTTAAATCCTGTGGTTTTGAACCAATAGAGGAAAATGGAAAAATTTCTGCATTAGAACCAATAGTAGTATTTCCAACAATTACGCTATTATTATAAATAATAGAATCATGTTCAATGATTACATTCTCTCCTATCACACAGAATGGTCCTATAGTTACGTTCTTTCCAATTTTTGCATTAGGATGAATACTAGAATTTTCAATTTTCATGATAACTAAAGTATCAACAAAAAACAATTTATCCAATAACAAATGATTTCAGTTTATTACAAATAAAAAATTAACTTTCTTCTAAAATTGCAGAAAGCTCGGCTTCAGCAACTAAGCTGTCATCAACATAAGATTTACAACTAAACTTCCATATATTTTTTACTTGGTTTTTCTTAGATACCTTGTG
Source organism: Rickettsiales bacterium (assembly GCA_028407765.1). Lineage (GTDB taxonomy): Bacteria > Pseudomonadota > Alphaproteobacteria > Methylaequorales > Methylaequoraceae > TMED211. The sequence goes on along the minus strand of JAOOJU010000019.1, from coordinate 7,151 downwards.
CTTTAGTACGTCACCAGGACAAACTTGTTTCCTAAATTTTGCTTTATTTATTGATAGCAAGAAAACTGATATTTTTTTTCCAGATTTATCTAAACTATACAGAACAAGTGATCCTGCAGATTGAGCCATGGACTCAACAATAAGTGCTCCAGGCATTACTGCTTTACTCTCAAAATGTCCTTGGAAAAAGTTTTCATTTATTGTGACATTTTTAATTCCTGTTGCGCTTTCAAAAGGAACTATATCTATAATCTTATCAACCAACAAAAAAGGATACCTGTGCGGTATTAACTTCTTAATATCTTCTATTGATAATTCTATACTTTTATTTGTTACTGACATTTTTTTTTAAAAAAATTGTATTTTTATGCCAATTTTTTATTGGCTGAGCTGGATAACCACCATAACATTGATTATCTCCAATATCTGACATTACTCCACTTTTAGCTGCAATCTTAACATTATCACCAATCTTAATATGGCCATTAACTCCTACTTGACCTCCCATAAAAACATTTTTTCCAATCAATGTACTTCCCGCTATACCTGTCATACCAGCAATTACACAATTTTCTCCAATCTCTACATTATGGGCTATATGAACTAAATTATCGATCATACAATTTTTTTTAATAATAGTATCACCACAAGACCCTCTATCTATTGTGCAGTTTGATCCAATTTCGACATTATCATAAATTAAAACTCTACCTATTTGTGGGATTTTTAAATAACTATTTTCATTAATTGCAAAACCAAACCCATCAGTACCAATTTTTGCTCCTGGAAATATCTTTACATTATTCATTATATGACAGAAATATAATGACACATTATCCCCAATGATACAATTATTACCTATTGAAACATTTGGTCCAATAACACTATTAACACCAATAGTTATATTATTTCCTAATTTTGCGGTTTTGTGTACAAAACAATTTTTTGAAACATTAATTTCTCTTTTATCAAACGTTTTCAAAAGATCATTGTCAGAAAAATAAAAATTAGGGTATACTGAATCAGGATAAAACTTATTTGCAATTTGTGCAAAAGCATAATGTGGATTATTAGATATTATATAGTCTCTGTTACCTAGCGTAGAATATTTTTTTTCAACTACAATTACTCCAGACTTAGACATTTCAAAATCTTTAAAATATTTTTTATTACTAAAAAAAGATAAATCAGAGTCCGTAGCTTCCCTTAAAGTAGAAATATTTTTTATTACTTTCTTACTATCTCCTTTTATAGCACAATCTATCCCTTCAACAATCTCCTCAAGATTATAAGGTCCATAGTTTTTGTAAAAAGTTAGATCAACCAATTAAATTCACTAGTTATTTCTCAAATTTTACTTTTGGTAAAACCTTATTTAATTCTTTGACAGCATCATCTGTATAATCAATTTCTTTTCCAACAAGTAGCACTTGACTTTTCGCAAGAACAAGTCCCAATTTTTCTTTATTTGCAATAACAGATAAAACATCCACAAGAGCTTTTTGAATTTTATTCGTTGCTTTCTCAAATGACATTTCAAACTTTTTGACTTCTAAATTTTTTTTTTGCTTTATTTCATTGATTTTTTTTGAAAGTTCTTGAACTTTTGTAGCATAGCTTTCTTTTGAAATTAAGTTTTTTTGTTTAAACAAATTATTTTCCTCATCTCTAATTTCATCCTCCTGTTTGGTTAGTTTATTTCTATGCTGTCTTCTGATATCCTCAAACTTTTCAACTAAACCCTGATAAGCAATAGATTCATTTAAAATTTTTTGCATATCTATTACCCCAATATTAGAGTTTGTTGTTATTTTTTTTGATGGTTTGGTTTCCTGTGAAAAAGATAAATTTATATTAAGATTAAATAAAAATAGAGTTAGAAATAAGAAATAGTATAATTTGTTAATCATCAGGTATATCCTTTTTGTTATTATCTAATATGTTGTACCAAAACTAAATCTAAAAATCTCTGTTTTATCATAATTTTCTTTGATTAAAGCTTTTGACAAATAAAATTTTACAGGTCCAAAAGGAGATAACCATGAAAAACCTATACCAGTCGAGGCTCTAAATTTAAGTTCATCCTGAACTGTTTCACCAGCTTCAGATGTTTTAGTTAATGTACCTGTATCAAGAAAAATTAGGCCATTCACACCTAATTCTTCGGGTAAACCTAAAGGTAAATTAATTTCATTTCTTAGAACGATATATTGTTCTCCACCCAGAGCATCTCCTGAAACAGAATCACGAGGACCGATACCATGATTTTTAAAACCTCTTAGTTGATCTCCAGATAAGAAAATCCTGTTATTAATTCTGACATCATTAATGGGCATAATATATCCTACTTCAAGAAAATTTGATGCAATAATATCATCAAATATTTTATAAAAACCAATAGCTTTAAATTCGGTTTGCAGGTGCTTTGTGTTGCCCCCAAGACCATAAAAATCTAAATCAAATCTAAATCTATAACCATCAGTTGGGTTTAATCGATCATTTAGTTTATCATATTGTAAAGCTTGTCCAAACATTGAAGTTGTATACTTACCCTCCTGTGCTTGTATGAATCTTGATGTGCTTGGATCAATGTCATGTATTTTATCTCTTTTTAATGTATAACTACTAAAATGTCTGAAATCATCAAATATCTCGTAACCACTTCGTAATTTAAATCCAATACTATTTTGTTTATAACCACTGTAAGTTTTATTATTTCTTCTTACATTAAAAATATCAAATCCAGCTGCAATATCTTTCTCCATGAAATATGGTTCAGTATACGAAAGATCAATACTTGATTTTCTGGTGGCAAGACCCAGAGTGAGTCCTAATTCTTTTGCTTCTCCAAATAAATTTGATTCTTTTATACCTACATTTCCAATTGCACCATCAAGTGAAGAAAATCCTGCTCCAACAGAAAATTCACCTGTTGACCTTTCCTTTATTTCTAAATCCACTATAGTTTTATTAGTTTCAGGGATTTCGTCGTAATTAAGTGTAACTGACTCAAATAAACCAATTGACTTTAAATTCCTCTCCGTTTGATCTAATTTTGTTAGATTAAATGCATCACCTTCAACAAGTTCTACTTCTCTTCGAATGACTTTATCATGTGTTTTTAAATTGCCAGTAATATTGATTCTTTCTACATAAAATTTTTGACCTTCAGATACTACAAAAGTAACTTCAACTTGATTATCACCAACTTTTTTTAATCTAGGTCTTATATTTACAAAAGCAAAACCAAATTCAGAAGCCTTCTTAACCAAATTATCTATACTTCTTTCAAGTTTTTTTGAACTAAACCAATCCCCTTTGTCTTGTTTGACTAATTTATCAGTTTCAATATTTTTGAACCCTTTAATCTTACTTTCAACATCAACTTTTGAAACTTTATATCTCTTTCCTTCGTATATTTTAAAATTAATTATAAAATTTTTACTAGTTGAAACTAATTGGGATGTTGTTGATAAAGTCCTAAAATCAATAAAACCGTTATCAAAATAATATTTTTTTAATAAGTCTTTATCATAATTAATTCTATCGTTATCAAATCTGTCACTCGAGCTCCAAAATTTATACCATCTAGTTTCTTTCGAATAAATGACATCTTTTAAGATTGAATCTGAAAATTCTTTGTTTCCTAAAAAATTAATTTTTTTTATCTTAGCTTCTAAACCCTCATTAATTTCAAAAACTAGATTTACTCTATTTTCATCAAGCTTAATCTTTTTTGGTGCAATATTAACTGAAAAAAAACCAAGCCTTTTATATAAATTTTGGATTTTTAAAACATCATCTTTTATTTTATCTATTGAAAAAACATTTCTTATCTTCAATGAAATTTCATCTGTTAACATCTCATCATTTATTTCAGAGTTACCTTCAAATGCTATCTTATTTACAATAGGGTTTTCTTTTACATTTATATAAATTTTGTTGCCACTTTTAGTAATTTTTACATCTTTATAAAACCCAGTAGAGTATAAATTTTTTACGGCAGCACTGAGTGCTTTTTGGTTGGTAATCTTAAATTCCTTAATTTTTGAGTCTCTAATTATTACGCTTGAATCTAGTCTAAAGTTTCCTTGGACAAAAAATTTTTTATTAGAAGGCATTCTAATTTCAGTCGGAAGATTTTTTATTTTATTGTCTTTTTTTTTTATTTTCAATTCGGGTAAAGAATAATCAGAATTATAGCTGGAAGATGGTGTGCCAGGATAATAATTTTGGGAATTGCCATTTGTATAAAAAAACAGTGAAGTTAATAAAAACATCAAAAATCGAAAATAAAATTTGGTGATAAGCATCAACTTATTTTTTATTCTTTCTAATTAAAAAATCTTGATATGTCATTATATGTAGCAAACAACATTAACGATATTAATGCGAAGAAACCAAAGCCTTGTAATATTTCTAATGCTTTTTGATCTATTGGGCTTCCTTTGACATATTCTATTAGATTAAATAATAAGTGACCACCGTCAAGTAATGGAATAGGGAATAAATTTATTAATCCAAGGTTAAGAGATATTATCACCATAAACCACAAGGTGCTCTCTAAACCTTTTTCCCAAAAGTCAGAGGATAATTCAGCAATTCTTATTGGTCCTCCAAGTTCATCTGAACTTCTCTCACCTTTGAAAATTTCAAAAATTCCATTTAAAGTTGCAGTTGTAAAAAAGTATATTTGACCTAAAGCATGATTAATTGATTCAAATAAACCTAATGTTGTGAGGACCCTCTCATCACCTTTGATACCAATAACGCCACCTTGAACAAGAACATTAAAATCTAAAATTTTATCATTTCTGTCTACTGTTATGATAATCTCTTGATTATCAAGTTTTCCAATTTTTTTACTTAAATCAGAAAATTTCTCTATTTCTTGGTTATTAACATTCATTATAATATCACCGATTTTCATTCCACTTTTGCTTGCCGACAAATTAGGAATGATTTCAGAAATAACCGGTTTTACTGAAGGTGTTCCATACGTAAAGTTCATAACTAGCAATAATACAAAGGAAAAAATATAATTTGCAAGTGGACCAGCAAAAAGAATAGCTGATCTTTGACCAATTGATTTATTATGAAAAGATAGTTCTTTTATAACTTTGTTTGTATCCTGTGATTTAGTACTGGCTTCATCAGCATCGCCATGCATTTTCACATAGCCTCCAAGTGGGATTAGTGAGAACTTCCATCTTGTTCCATTTTTATCATTAAAACCAAACAATTCTTTACCAAATCCAATAGAGAATACTTCAACTTTCACATTATTTATTCTTGCTAATGTATAGTGGCCTAATTCATGAACAAAAACTAAAATTGTCAGTATTATCAAAAAAGGTAAAATAGTATTAACAAAGTTTATAAGTAGTTCTGATATCATATAGTGTTCTCCATAGTTATTTTTCTAATCTAACAAAACTTTTAGCTGTTTTCCTGGCTTGGATGTCAACATCTAAAACTTCCTCAATACTGTTTATTTCACAAATATTAGACTTATTTATGGTTAAATCAACTATTTTTGTAATTGATAGAAAAGGAATCTTATTTTCTAAGAATGCCCCTACTGCAATTTCATTGGCAGCATTCAAAATAGTAGGAGCACTACCTCCTATTTTGAGAGCTTGAATAGCAAGGTTTAACGCAGGAAAAGTATCATTATCTGGCTTCATAAAAGATAAATCAGCTAAAGATGATAAATCCAATCTTTTGATAGGTGCTGAAATTCTATCAGGATAACCTAATGCATACGCAATAGGTGTTTTCATATCCGGTGTACCCATTTGTGCTAATACTGAACCATCAGAATATTCAACACAAGAATGGACAATTGATTGTGGGTGGACTAAAACTTCAATCTTATCTACAGGCATATCAAACAAGTAGTGCGCTTCTATAAATTCTAATCCTTTATTCATTAGTGTAGCCGAATCAACAGAAATTTTTTTGCCCATTTCCCAATTTGGATGCAAAACTGCTTGACTTGGAGTAATGTTTAGAAGTTCACTTTGTTTTTTTCCTCTAAAAGGTCCTCCAGAAGCAGTTAAAATTATCTTTTCAATTTCATTAATATTCGAATTTTCAAAAACTTGAAATATAGCATTATGCTCTGAATCAATTGGTAGAATCTTTGATCTGTTGGTTTTTAAAATATTTTTTAATATATTACCTGAGCAAACGAGACTCTCTTTATTCGCTAAACCTATATTTATTCCTTTTTTAGCAGCTTCGATAACTGGCAATAAACCCGCTGCGCCGACAATAGCAGCCATGATAAAGTCAACTTTTAATTCAAGAATATCTACTAGTGAATCTTGACCGCCTAGAACAACTAAGTCCTTATCTTGATTCTCTTCAGAAAATTTTTTAAATGCATTATTATCTTTTATAGAAACCACCTTTGGTTTATATAGTTTTACCTGTTTTAATAGTTTCTTGTAATTTTTATTTATCGTTAATCCAACCAGTTCAAATTTTTCAGGATGACAACTTAATACATCTAAAGTGGAATTACCCACAGAACCCGTTGAACCGAAAATAGTTATTTTTTTTTTACTCATTTTTATTAATCATAAACAAAAGATTGTAAAAAATTAATTTGAAAAATATTTAATACAAAAATAAAGATTGTTAGTAGAATTGCTCCATCAAGTCGATCTAATATTCCTCCATGACCAGGGATCAAATTACTGCTTTCCTTGACGTTACATAATCTCTTAAAATAAGATTCAATAAAATCTCCAACCTGGCAAATAAATGAGAATAGACAGACTAAAATACATATTTTAAAACTACCAAAAATATTTTCATAGAATAATTCAGATATTACTACTGAGAATAAAATTCCGCCAACAAAGCCTGACCATGTTTTTTTGGGACTTATTTTTTTTAAAATCTTCGGTCCTTTTAATAATTTTCCCATAACAAATCCGCCAACATCAGTACAAACAGTAATTATAAATATTAACACAAAATTAGTTATTAATTGATCTATTTTTTGAAAATATAAAAAACCAAAAAAAGGTAGTGATAAATAAATAATACCAAAATATTGGTATATGTTTTTTTTTATATTAAAAACTAGGTACAAGAAATATCCAGCTAACATATAAACAAAAATAAATTCAAAGTTCTTA
>JAOOJU010000018.1 GCA_028407765.1 Rickettsiales bacterium | reverse complement strand
TAATCTTTTTGAAATTCTCTCTCTTATTTCAGAAAATTTTTTTAAAAGTATTAATTCATTTGTATACCTAGGTCTGAAATTTATCTTTTTCCAGGCATTTTTTTCTTTTTGACTATAATATTTAATATCTTTAAGTTTTGAATATTTATCTTTGAGCCAATTCATTCTATTCAGCTTTAATACTAATAAGTTAACCTTTTTATATAAAGGTATTAAATATTTAACATCCTTAATTGCGTAGTCTATTTGAGCATCGGATAAGGGTCGATTTCTCCAATCAATATTTTGGTTATCTTTTTTGACGTATATTGCTAAAAAATCTTTACACAAAGTATAAAGACTTGGTGGATCCTTATAGCCTATTACAAGAGAAGAAAGTTGAATATCATATATATTTTTTGGAATACTTTTAAATAAATAAAATAATAATTCTATATCTTGTCTAGCTGAATGAAATATTTTTATTAAATTAGAATTAAATAAGATTTTCTTTAGATAAACAAGGTTTAATCTATGAGAAATTAGATCAATTAGAATTGATTGTTTAGAATTTGCAATCTGAATTAAACAAGGAATTGCTCTGTAAGTATTCGTCCAATAAAACTCTGTATCGACTGCAATATATTTATCTTTTTGACATTCTTGATAAAATTGTTTTAATTGGCAGTTATTTACTATTAACACTTATAAAAATTAGCATTAAAATAAGATTAAATCAAAAAACTTATGAATCAATATAGAACTCATACATGTGCAGAAATTTCAGAAAATGAAATTAGTGAGGAGGTAATAATTTCAGGATGGTTAAATAAAAAGAGAGACCATGGTGGTTTACTATTCCTGGATTTAAGAGATAACTATGGTATAACACAGTGTGTTATAGATACAGTGCATAAGAGTTTCTCTTTGGCAGAATCTCTAAGATTGGAAAGTGTCTTAAAAATAAAAGGTATAGTTGTAAAGAGGTCCGAAGAAACAATTAATCAAAATCTTGTAACAGGTCATATTGAAATAAAGATTGAAGAATTTGAAGTACTAGGTTCCTCTGATGTAATTCCTTTTCAAATCGCTGTAGATGACGATGCGCCTGAGGATCTCAGACTGAAGTATCGTTTCTTAGACTTGAGAAAAGAAAAAATTCATAAAAATATTTTATTAAGATCTCAAGTCATTAATTCTTTTAGAAATAAAATGGTTGCTTTAGGTTTTAATGAGATTCACACCCCAATCCTATCCTCATCATCACCAGAAGGAGCTCGAGATTTTTTAGTTCCAAGTAGACTTCATAAAGGAAAGTTCTACGCTCTCCCACAAGCACCACAAATTTTTAAACAACTACTAATGGTTGGTGGTTTTGATAAGTATTTCCAAATTGCCCCTTGCTTCCGAGATGAGGATGCAAGAGCCGACAGGTCACCGGGTGAGTTTTATCAATTAGATTTTGAAATGTCTTTTGTTACACAAGAAGATATTTTAAAGACCATTGAACCAGTTTTATATGAAATATTTTTAGAGTACTCACAAAATAAAAGTATTAATAAACTTCCTTTTCCTAGAATAAAATATAAAGATTCTATAAATAAATTTGGAACAGACAAGCCTGATTTAAGAAACCCACTAATCGTTGAAGATTTTACTGAAACTTTCAGAGATTCAGGTTTCAAAATCTTTGATGAAAATATAAAAAAAGGGCTAATTGTCAAGGGAGTAAAAGTTGATAACTCTGCTTCTAAACCAAGAGCATGGTTCGATAAATTAAATGATTGGGCAAGAGGTTTAGGACAAAAAGGTCTAGGCTATATTATTTTTGAAGATGGAAAGCCCAAAGGTCCGATAGCAAATAATTTAAAAAAAACTAATTTAGACCTTATTATTGAAAAAGCTAAATTAAATGATGGTGATAGTATTTTTTTTATTTCTGACAAAAAGAAAAATGCAGAATATTTCTCAAGTTTAGCTAGAGAAAAACTTTGTGATGAAATGAAAATGAGAGAAAAAGATTGTTATAAATTTTGCTGGATTGTTGATTATCCAATGTTTGAGATAAACGAAGATTCAAAAAAAATTGATTTTAGTCATAACCCTTTTTCTATGCCTCAAGGTGGTATGCAAAGTCTAGAAAATAAAGACCCCCTTGAGATTTTAGCATGGCAATTTGATATCGTATGTAATGGAATAGAATTATCATCAGGTGCTGTAAGAAACCATAAACCGGAAATTATGTTGAAAGCATTTGAAATAGCAGGATATGATGAAAAAGAATTAAAAAAACAATTTGGCGCTATGTACAAAGCATTTAGTTATGGTGCTCCTCCTCATGGTGGTGCCGCTCCTGGAATAGATAGAATATTAATGTTACTTGCAGAAGAAAAAAACTTAAGGGAGGTTGTGGCTTTCCCATTAAATCAACAAGCTGAAGACCTTATGTTAAATGCTCCAAGTCATGTTCCAGAAGATAATTTAAGAGATTTAGACCTTGTTATAAAGAAAGGAAAAAATGAAAAAAATAGTTAACCTTCCAATACTAATATTTTCTTTAATTTTCGTTGAAGATAAGAATGTAGTATCAAAAGAAAAAGAACTTTTATCATATCAGAGTGTGTATGAAATAGCCTTAGACAAAGATAGAGATATGAAAAATACTCTCGGAAAATCATACATCAAAGATGCTAACGGAGAATTATTACTTGATTGGTATGATAACTGTAGTTCTTGGGCATCAAATCAAAGAATGTATATTAGTTTTATTAATTCCTCTGGTGTTGGAACAATAAGTGATATTAATTACTCATTAAAAGAAGATTATGATGGTTCAAAAATGGACTTTGCTCTTCAAGTGAAAGAAAATAATATGATTATAGAACAGTTTAGTGGATCAGGCAAAAAAAATAAAAAAACTTTGATTAATCTCATAAGTCCAGTTGAAAAAAAATTAGAATTTCCAAAAGATGTTATTTTTCCTCACGAACATTTAAAAATGATTATAAATAAATTAGGTAATTCAAAAGATATATTTTCCAATAAAGTATACGAAGGAACCATTCCGAGTAACTATATTGAGATATCTACGTTTATTCATGCAGAAAAAATTAATGAAAATCAAATTAATCTTCCAAAGGAAATACAGAAAGATTTTTGGTCTGTAAGGATGGCTTACTATAAAGACTCAAACCAAACGCCTGAAATGGAAATGTCAGCAAGGATGAATAAACAGGGAGTCGTTAGTTTTTTTCGATACGATTATCCAAATTACTCTTTGGATATTAAATTAAAGAAAATTCAAGTAATACCTAAAAATTGTAATTGATCTATTTAATTTTTTGTTCCTTGAAAATAACGTGTTTTCTTACTTTTGGGTCGTATTTTCTTAGCTCAAGCTTTTCAGTCATTTGTTTAGGGTTCTTATCTTTAACGTAGAAGAAACCAGTTTTTGCTGTGCTTACTAACTTTATTTGTATCGTATTTGATTTTGCCATAAACTACTTATAGTTAAAAAAAAAAATCTGTCAAGTTGCAGTATCTTTGACACTAATTTGCAAAGCTAAGAAGGCTCCTTTAATCCTTGGTAATAGGATTGTACTTATAATAATAGTTGTTAATGGCCAGAAAATAAATTGAAATATTATTGGAGGAGGGGACTCAAGACTTTCAGTAAATAGTATTAAGGGAATAATTATATGTCCAACAATAAAAATCGTGCAATATGCTGGACCATCATCAGTTCTATACCTTGTGAAGTTTGTCTTACAATTCTCACATCTATTAACAAGTTTAATATATGATGAAAATAAAGGTCTTTTTCCACAAACAGGGCATAATCTATGAAAACCTCTTTTGATTAATTTTAATTTATTTTCTTTTTTTTTTTTCATAATTACTAACCTTCTATAATTTTTATATTATTCAAGGATATTTGTCCTTTATCAATATTAGTACTTTTTATTTTGAAAGATACTTTTTGACCTATATTATATAACCTACCGTGATTTCTTCCAACGATACAATTTTTTTCACTATAATAAATATAATAATCGTCGTGTAGGTTATTTAATCTTACGAGTCCCGAGAAAGGCAATTCATTTGATTTAACAAAAATACCGAACTCTGTTAGTCCATCAATAAAGCCGGTAAAGTTTTTTTTTTTTATTTTTTTTAAATATAAACAACATGCTTTTTCCATAATTGATCTTTCCATAAGCTCACCTTTTTTTTCCTGTTCTAAAAGATGACTGCAAAGAGAATCTGTAATATTTATATCTTTGTCGCTTTTAGTTTTCAGAATATGATTTGAAATATTTCTATGGATAACTAGATCTGAGTATCTCCTGATTGGGGAGGTAAAATGAGTGTAATCCTTTAATGCTAAACCAAAATGTCCTATATTCTTATAGTGATAGTATGCCTTAGACTGTGTTCTTAATATCATTTCTTTGATAATTTTAGACTGTTTATGTTCTGATTTTTTCAGGATATCTAAGAAATTATCTTGGTTAATAATTCCATTAAAATTAAAAGTTATTCCTATTAATTCTAAGAAACTTTTTAACTTAAATAATTTTTCATCACTAGGTTTTTCATGATTTCTATATATCGACTTCTTTTTTTTTTTTATAAAGTATGATGCAACAATATTGTTAGCAAATACCATAAGTTCTTCAATGATTTTTTCAGATTTATAAGTTGTATTTTTTAATAAAATGAAGGAACTATTATCTTTAGATTTTTTTATTTTATAATCTTCTAGATCAAAATCAATTTTACCTCTTTTTTGGCTTATTTTATCTAAAGTAATATAGGCTGATTCAAGGTTTTTTATTATTTCATAAAATTCTCTTTTTTTAATTTCTTTTTTATTGATGTATGATTCGACTTGTTTATAGGTCATTCTTGCTCTGGACCTAATAACTCCTCTTACTATTTTTGAAGAAACCAATCTTCCACATTCTTTAATTTTTGCATGGACTATTATACATAATCTTCTTTCATTCGGCACCAGAGAACAGATATTATTAGATAAAAATTCAGGTAACATAGGAATAACTTTGTTAGGAAAATAATACGAGTTTCCCCTCTTCTTTGCTTCAATATCAATGGGGTCGTCTTGTTTAACAAAGAATGATACATCAGCGATTGCAACCATGATCTCTATATAATTTTTTCTTTTTTTTGCATAAACAGCATCATCAAAATCTTTACTATCTTCTCCGTCAATTGTGATAAATGGAATATGAGTATAATCTTGGTGCTTAGTACTTGAATCAAATACACTTAAATTATGATTATTTAATATACTCTTAGGAAAGTTAGTTCTAAGATGATTTTTTTTTATTTCATTCTCAATAATAGAGTCTAGGTTACTTTGGAAACTTCTATTGAATTTACTTTTTCTTTTTTGATTTCTTTTGTTTTTGTTTCTTTGCATTTATTATTTCTAAGGCGTCATTAATAGTAATATTTTCAACTGAAAACTTTCTGGGTATACTTATCCTGTCATATTCATCTTCTTTTTTTGGTATTTCAAAAAAGTGACCGAATTTGCCTTTCTTTATTAGAATATCTTTATTTGTTTTTGGATCAACGCCAATTTTAATACCCTTATTCAACTCTTCTTTTTTTGTTATTAACTCTAAAGCTCTATTAAATCCTATAAAAAATACATCATCATCTTTTAAGTTAACATAAACTGGAGATGGATTTCTTTCATGTTTGATATAAGGTCCAAAAGGACCAATTGCTGCAATTATTTTTTTTCCTGTTTCTGGATGCACCCCTATATCTCTGGGAAGTTTTAAAATATCAACAGCCTTTTCCAAATTAACTTCTGATAGACTTATATTTTTTGGTATTGCTGCTCTCTTAATTTTTCCATCCTTTTTTTCTGTTTCTAAGTATAATCCATATCTTCCTTTTTTAAGTTTAATATATTTACCAGTATCTGGATGATCACCAATTAATAGCTCACCGTCAATTAATTCATTTGCAGGATCATCATCATTCAAACTACTACTATACTTACAACCTCCATCTTTTTTGTAGTTCGAACAACCAATAAATGGCCCTGTGAAAGCAAATTTAATGGTAACTTCTCCATCATTACATTTCGGACATTTCTTACTTTTTATAAGTTCATCACTTTTTTCTGTAATCAAGTCTATTACGTTAGATATACTTTTTTTTTCAACATTTGAAACAGTTTCATTAAGTATTTGTAAAAATTTTGCTAAAACTTCTTTCCAATTTACTTCAGCTTTAGTGATTTGATCTAGTTGTTTTTCTAATTCAGCGGTAAACTCATATTCTACGAAATCTGTAAAAAAATTTTCTAAAAATTTTGATAAAATTTTCCCTTTTGCATTTGGGATCATGGATTTATTTTTTACTATGACATAGTTTTTTTCTTTTAATTTTTCAATTATTGATGCATACGTCGATGGTCTGCCAATTCCAAGTTCTTCTAATTTTTTTATTAACCCAGCTTGAGAATATCTGTTCGGTGGTGAAGTGAAAAATTGCTTTTTGTCTAATGCACTACATTTCAAGGATTCACCATCATCAAAAATTGGTAAACAATTTTTATCATTTTCATCAGTTTCACTATAATTATATACGTTTTTATAACCATCAAAAATTAATATAGAACCAGAGGCTCTAAACAAAAAATCACCATTTTTAACTAATATGGTTGTTTCTTGATTAATACTTGGTACCATTTGTGAAGAAATCGTCCTTTTCCAGATTAATTCATAAAGTTTATATTGATTATCATTTAAAGTATCTTTCAATTTAGCCGGAACTAAACCAAGGTTTGTTGGAGTTATTGGTTGGTGCGCTTCTTGAGCAAATTTAGCTTTTTTCTTATAGATATTTGCAGATGAAGGTAAATATTGCTCTCCAAAGGATTGTAAAATAATATTCCTGCAAGATTCGATCATCGTTTGAGATAATGAAATTGAATCAGATCTTGGATAAGTTATGAGTCCTTCTCCACCCTCTTTGTATGCGCTCCCATCATATAATTGTTGTGCAATTTGATTTGTAAACTTTGGATCAAAATTAAGTTTTGATGACGCGTCTTGTTGTAGAGTTGAACCAGAAAATGGTGCATATGGGTTCCTTTTTTTTTCTTTTTTTTCAATATTATCTACCCTAAAATTTAAAACTGGGAATTTTTTAATTAGATCTAACGCATCAGATTCAGTTTTTATGGAGTATTTGTCTATTTTTTCATTATTTTTTTTAAAAAGTTTAAAATCAATTGGCTTACCATTTTTTTTACCAAGTTTAGCTTCAATTTCCCAGAACTCCTTTGGTATGAACTTATCTATTTCCATCTCCCTATTTGCTAAGATTCTCAAAGCAGGCGATTGAACTCTACCAGCACTTTGTCCAAAGATAGTTCTTCTTTTAGTTATTGGTGAAATCTTATATCCGAAAAAACGATCTAGAAATCTTCTTGCTATGGCAGCATTTACTAAGTTACTATTAATATCTCTTGGATTCTCTATAGCTTTTAAAACGGTGTTTTTATTGATTTGGTTAAACTCAATTCTTTTGTATTCTTTTCCTTTAAGAAGCTTTTTTTCTTTGCAAATCTCTAAAAGATGCCATGCTATCAATTCACCCTCTCTATCTGGGTCAGGAGCTAATAATATTTCATCTGCTTTCTTAATTAGTTGCAGTACAGGATTTATTTTTTCTTTATCTATTTCCCACTTATCAACATTGAAGTCATTTTTTTCATCAATACTAATACCACTTTTGGGAAGGTCTCTAAAATGACCTACGCTAGCAATAACTTCGTAGTCTGAAGTCAGATAACCTTTTAAGGTTTTTGCTTTTGATGGAGATTCGACAACTATTAATTTCATTTTACTAAATATTTTGTTTTTTATATATAACTAAGTAATTTGTCAAAATTAAAAAACTATTTTTTAAATTTAATTTTTAACTCAGTTTTTTTTAATAGTCTTTTGATATTTTCTTTATGTTTAATAATTATAAACAAATTAAAAAACATTATAAGCCAGGAATTATTAAGATCTCCTTGAACTAAGGTAAAGAAATAAATCAATATTGATGAAACAATCGCGGCAAGAGAGGAATATTGAAAAATATAGGCAATTAACAGCCACGATAATAAAAAGAAAATTCCATATACATAAGATAACGCAAATAATATTCCAATTAAGACAGCTATACCTTTTCCTCCGCTGAATTTTAACCAACATGGGAAAAGATGGCCCAAAAAAACAGCAATTGAAACTAAAAATACTAATTCAGGATACAAGATGTAACAAATCTTTACTGGTACGAAGGCTTTTAAAATATCAAGGATTAAAGTTAAAAAACCAAGTCTCCAACCACTTAGTCTAGTTATATTAGTTGCACCAATATTTTTTGAGCCAGATTGACGAGGATCGTTTTTTTTAAATATTATAGATAATATTAGACCAAACGGTATTGATCCAAAAAAATAACCTAGAAATAATAAAATTATTACACTCATAGACTTTTATAAACAAGTCTTCCTCTTATAAAAGTCATTAAGTTTTTTCCTTCTACTAACATTCCATCAAAAGGCGTATTTTTAGATTTACTATGAAATTCGTCTGGATTTATCTTCCATGGTTTATCTTCGTCAAAGATTATTATGTCAGCATCATTACCTTTCTTTATTTCACCAACATCTAAGTTTATTATTTTGGCCGGATTAGAAGTTATTAAAGAAAAAACTTTTTCTATACTTAAAAAATTATTTTTAACTAAACTCATACTTAAAGGTAATAGAGTTTCTAGACCTACAGAGCCGTATTCTGCCTGATTGAATGGTAATCTTTTTGCATCCTGGTCTTGTGGCATATGATCTGATGCAATAGCATCTATTGTCCCGTCTTGTAAACCTCTTATAACTGATATTCTATCTTTTTCAGTTCTAAGTGGTGGCGAAAGCTTGGTAAAAGTTCTATAATTTTCTACAGCCATTTCATTTAACATGAAGTAAGGTGGTGCTGTATCACAACTTATTTTTAAACCTTCTTTTTTTGCTTTCCTTATTATATTTACTCCTGCTTCTGTAGAAATATGACTTACATGGTATCGACTGTTAGTTTCTCTCACTAACCATAAATCTCTCTCTATAATCATTGCTTCTGCATAATATGGAATCCCTCTTAATCCTAATCTAGTTGATACTTCACCTTCATTAACTATTCCCTCATTACTTAAATTATATTCTTCTGGATGTTGAATGATAAGACCATCAAAAGATTTTACGTAAGTTAAAGCTCTTCTCATAACTCTTGTATCTGATACTGACCTTATAGCATCAGTAAAACCAACTGCTCCTGACTCTGCCATTAGTTGTAATTCAGCAATTTCTTTTCCAAGAAGATTCCTTGTTATTGCCCCAGTACAGAAAATTTTTGTTAGAGCGACTTCTCTTGCTTTTCTTTGAATAGAGTGAATTAAGGCTGGTTGATCAGTTATTGGTTTCGTATTTGGCAAACAAACTAATGATGAGATTCCTCCACTACATGCAGATTTAGATACACTTTTTATTGTTTCTTGATGTTCTAGCCCAGGCTCTCTAATTTGAACTCTCATATCGACTAATCCAGGAGCTAAATAAGAATTTTTGCAATCAATTATTTCGTAATTATCTGATATATTTGAAGCCTGAATATGTGCCCCAAAATCTTCTATCAACTTTCCTTTTATCAATAAACCGCTTTTATTTGTGACATTGACACCTGGTTCAATAATTCTAGCGTTGATCAAAGCATAGTTTTTTGCAATTTTTTTGTTAAGATTAAAGTATTTATCTTTATTCATATCAATTCAAAATTTAACTTTCTAGCAGTGCCTTAAGACAGGCCATTCTTACTGCCACTCCCATTTGTACTTGTTCAAATATAGCAGATCTATCAATGTCATCAGCTAATTCTGTATCAATTTCAACACCTCTATTCATTGGTCCAGGGTGCAATATTAGTGCATCAGGTTTTGCAAAATTTAGTTTATCTCTGTCTAAACCATAAAATCTGAAGTATTCTCTAATAGACGGCACATAAGAGCCTGCCATTCTTTCTAACTGTAACCTTAACATCATTATTATGTCAGTATTTTTTAAACCCATTTTCATATCGTAAAAAACCTTCACACCCATCTTTTCTATATCCACTGGTATAAGAGTTGCTGGAGCAATAACTCTTACTTCTGCTCCTAATGTGTTAAGAAGATGTATATTAGATCTGGCCACTCTACTATGGAGAATATCACCACATATGGAAACAATCAGTCCACTGAGTGTTTTTTTTCTTCTTAAAATTGTTAGAGCATCCAGTAAAGCTTGGGTTGGGTGTTCATGGGGTCCATCACCTGCATTAATAACACTACAATTTACTTTTTCAGATAATAACTTTACCGCACCAGCATCATTATGTCTCACAACTATTATATCTGGTTGCATAGCATTGAGTGTCATAGCGGTATCGACCAAGGTCTCGCCTTTTTTTATAGAGCTTGAGCCAAGTGAAATATTTAAGATATCTGCACCAAGTTTTTTACCTGCAAGCTCAAATGATGTCCTGGTTCTTGTGGAATTTTCAAAAAATAAATTTATGCACGTTTTATTTTTAAGTAAATCTAATTTTGTACTTTTTTTGGTTAAATGATTTGCAAAATTTTCTGAAAGTTTAAGTAAGTATTTGATTGAAGGTGGATTTAACCCCTCAATACCAAGCAAATGCTTATGAGGATATAAATCAATATTTTTTTCCTCTTTCATTATTATAAATTCTATATCCTTTTATTTTTTCTGCAATGAAGTTTTTTTAAATGATTTTTTTGTCTTTAAGTTTTTTTAAGTCGGATCTATTTAACTTTAGAAATTCTCTGAGAATCTTATCAGTATCTTCGCCTATTGTTGGTGGAGACTTTTTATATTTTACTGGTGATTCAGAAAAATTTAAAGGACTCCCAATAAGGTCTATTTTTTTTTTAAATTTTTTGTGATTCATAGAAATTTTCATTTTTCTTGATTTCACTTGAGGATCATCAAATACTTGTTTGATATTATTAATTGGTCCACATGGAACATTTAATTTAACCAAACCATCAACCCATTCTTTGATAGTTTTCTTTTTAAAAACTTTTTTTAAAATTAAATTCAGTTCAACTCTATTATTGACTCTAGATGAATTTGATTTAAATTTTATGTTTAAATGAAGATCCTTCAGTTTTGCAAAAATACAAAATTTTTTGAATTGGTTATCATTAGCTATTGCTAATACCATCAATCCATCTTTTGCTTCAACAGTTTGGTATGGAACTATTGAAGGATGATCATTACCAAGTCTGGTAGGAATTTTTTTAGAAGTTAAGTAACCTTGCGCAACATAACTTAACCAAGATACTTGTGAGTCTAATAGCGAAATATCAATATGTTGACCCTTAGAAGTTATGTCTCTATATCTAAGAGCAGATAAAATTGCAATTGTAGAATAAAGACCAGTAATAATATCTGAAACCCCAACTCCAATCTTTGTTGGACCTCCTTTTTCTAACCCGGTAATACTCATAATACCACCTAAAGCCTGAACAAGATAATCATAACCACCTCTTGAAGAATACGGACCTGTTTGCCCAAATCCGGTAATTGAACAGTAAACAAGATTTGGTTTTATTTTTTTTAGACTTTTGTAGTCAAGTCCATATTGCTTTAAATTACCCGCTCTAAAATTCTCTACTACAACATCACATTTTTTAATTAACTCTTTTGCAAGAGCTTGTCCATCTTTACTAGTTAAATCTATAGTAACAGAGTTTTTATTTCTATTAACACTTAAATAATAGGCACTCTCTTGAGGTCTATCTAATTTAGAGTCCAGATATGGAGGTCCTAAGTTTCTTGAATCATCACCGCTGTTAGGTCTTTCAACCTTAATTATATTAGCACCAAGATCTCCAAGGACTTGCGTACATGTTGGACCAGCAAGAACTCTCGTTAAATCAAAAACATTTATACCTTCTAAAGGTTGCGTAGTTTTGTTAAATTTCATTTTTATTTTTATAGTCTAAAAAACTCTGTAAGATAGATTTTGCTGCAAATTTATCAATTATATTTTGCTGTTTTTTTCTTTTTTTAACGATCAAATTAACTTCCTCTATAGCTGCTTCAGTTGAAAAACTCTCATCCCAAAAAAATATCGGTAACTCAATACTATTATTAATAAATAGAAAATCTAGATTTTTTGTAATATCTTTTATCGATTGACATTTTTTGTTTAATGAACCGTCTTCATTTATCGGTAATCCAACAATTAATCCACCTAAGCTATATTCTTCAGTTAGTTTCTTAATTTCAATAATCAATTGATTTTTTTTTGCTACTAATACTTTTGAAGCAATTGAAAATTTCATTGATGGATCTGAAAATGCTACACCAGTTTTTTTTGTACCAATATCTAGAGACATTAATATTTTTTTATTAGAATTAATTAAAGTTAAAAATTCATTTATATTGCAGATAATCATATTGAATGTTATTTATACACAATACAGATTCCAAAAAAAATTAATATTTTTATTATGTCAATAGATAATACAGTAGTAAAAAAAATTGCCAATTTGTCGAAGATAAAATTGTCAGAAAAAGAAGAAGAATCATTTAAAGATGAATTAAATAATATTCTGAACTGGGTTGATGATTTGAAGAAAGTTGATACGGATAATGTTGAACCAATGCTATCAGTTTTTAATGAAAGTATAAATTCAAGAGAAGATGAATCTAAACCAACTAATAGTGAACAAGTTCTCTCTAATGCTCCTGAACAGAAAGAGGGATTTTTTGTAGTGCCTAAGGTAATTGAATGACGGACTTCTCTGATCTGACAATCTATGAAGCTAGACTTATGCTTCAAAAAAAAAAAATTTCATCTGTTGAATTGACTAAGTATTTCATTGAAAAAATTTCTCAAAGTAAAAATTTAAACTGTTTTATTACAGAAACTTTTGATGAGGCCATGAAAATGGCGAAAAGTTCAGATGATAAAATTCAATCTAGTGAAGAGATAGGCTTAATGCAAGGTATCCCAATAGCTATGAAAGATTTGTTTTGCACAAAAGATATTAGAACAACAGCTGGTTCTAAGATTTTAGAAAATTTTGTACCTTTTTACGAGTCTACAGTTTCAGAAAATTTACTTAACGATGGAGCAGTAATGCTAGGGAAGTCTAACCTTGACGAGTTTGCAATGGGTTCAGCCAATACAACAAGTTATTATGGTAATGTTGTAAATCCATGGAAATCAAAAAATAATAAAAATTTAGATTTAGTTCCTGGAGGTTCATCAGGAGGTTCTGCATCAGCAGTTTCTGCCAAGCTATGTTTAGGTGCTACAGGTTCAGATACTGGAGGGTCAATTAGACAACCTGCTGCTTTCTGCGGATTAGTGGGTATGAAACCTACATACGGCAGATGTTCCAGGTTTGGAATGGTTGCTTTTGCTTCGTCTTTAGATCAAGCTGGTCCGATAACTAAAAATGTATTAGATTCGTCAATTATGTTGGAATCTATGTGCAGCTATGATCCAAAGGATTCAACAAGTTCTAAAATTAATATACCTAATTTTTCAGAATTAGTTAAATTAGGTGTAAAAGGAAAAATACTAGGTATTCCTAAAGAATATAAAATTGATGGATTGAATTCTGAAATACAAAAAAATTGGGAACAAGGAATTGATTGGTTAAAGTCAGATGGTGCTGAGGTTGTTGAAATTAGTCTTCCTCATTCAAGCTTTGCTCTACCAACTTATTATATAATTGCACCTGCAGAAGCATCAGCGAATCTTGCAAGGTATGACGGCATTCGTTTTGGTTTAAGGGAACAAGGTAAAGATTTAGAAGAATTATATAAAAATACAAGAGCTTCAGGATTTGGGAATGAAGTTAAAAGAAGGATAATGATTGGTACTTATGTATTATCAGCAGGTTATTATGATGCATATTATTTGAAAGCATTAAAAGTTAGACAATTAATTTCAGATGATTTTTCTGAAGCATTTAAAAAATGTGATTTTATCTTAACTCCAACAACACCTGGTGTAGCTTTTGGATTAAATGAAAAACAAAATGATCCACTTGAAATGTATCTAAATGATGTGCTCACTGTTCCAGCTAGCTTAGCAGGGTTACCAGCTATATCTATTCCTTCTGGTCTAAATAATGATGGTTTGCCAATAGGATTACAAATTATATCAAAACCTTTTGATGAAGAAATGTGTTTGAGGGCAGGGTATGTGATAGAAAAATATTCGAACTTTAAGGAGTTTAAGTAATGGGATATTTTATACAAGGAATAAAAGAAAAATGGGAGGTTGTGCTTGGTTTAGAAGTTCATGCTCAAATAAGTGCTTCTTCAAAACTATTTTCATCTGCTTCAACTGCTTATGGCGCAATTCCTAATTCTCAAGTAAATCTTGTAGATGCAGGTATGCCTGGTGCACTGCCAGTTATTAATAAAGAATGTGTTCGTCAGGCAATTATAACTGGCCTTGGATTAAATGCAAAAATTAACTTAAAATCTATTTTTGATAGAAAAAACTATTTTTATCCCGACCTTCCTCAGGGTTACCAAATTTCTCAGTTTGAGCATCCTATAGTTGGAGAAGGATTCATAAATATAGAAACAGATGAGGGTACCAAAAAAATTGGTATAACTCGATTGCATTTGGAACAAGATGCAGGAAAAAGTCTTCATGATCAAGATTTTGATAATTCATTTATTGATCTCAATCGATCAGGTTGCGCATTGATGGAAATAGTTTCAGAGCCTGATTTGAGAAGCCCTTTAGAAGCATCGGAGTATGTAAAAAAATTAAGATCTATTTTAAGATATGTTGGAAGCTGTGATGGAAATATGGAAAAAGGCAATTTGAGAGCAGATGTAAATGTTTCAGTGAGGAGGTTTGGTTCAGATCTCGGAACACGATGTGAGATAAAGAACGTTAATTCAATAAAATTTATTCAACAAGCAATAGATTATGAGGCAAAAAGACAGGTTAAGATATTAGAATCTGGGCGCGAAATACAGCAACAAACAAGACTATTTGATTCCCAAAATTGCGAAACTAGGGCTATGAGAAGTAAAGAAGAATCCCATGATTATAGATACTTTCCAGACCCTGATCTGCCTCCCTTGCTTATTGATAGTCAATTAGTGGAAGAATTAAGTAAATCTCTACCAGAGTTACCAGATAAAAAAAAAGAGAGATTTATTAAAGAATTTGGAATAAAAAACTATGATGCTGAGATTTTGGTAACAGAAAAATTTATAGCTGACTTTTTTGAAGAATTAATTCCTAATAGAGATCCTAAGTTAGTCTTAAGCTGGTTAACAGGAGAATTATTTTCTTATCTAAATAAAAGAAACCTTAATATTGTTAACAGTGGTATCTCGGCTAATAAACTTGGTAACTTAATAGATCTAATTCAAAACGGAACTTTATCAAATCGTATGGCTAAAGAAATTTTTGAAGAGTATCTCGATAATGATAAATCAGCCATAGATTTAGTTAATGAAAAAGGTATGACACAAGTATCTGATGATAAGGAAATTGATTTAATGATTGATAAAGTATTAGAAGAGAATCCAAAAATTCTAGAACAATATAATTCAGGAAAAGAAAAACTTTTTGGTTTTTTTGTTGGTCAAGTTATGAAAATTTCTAATGGAAAAGCAAACCCACAGATGGTAAATAATTTATTGAGTAAAAAATTAAAGTGACAAAATCGGATGGGTGACTGAGAGGCCGAAAGTACCAGGTTGCTAACTTGGCGAACGAGTAATCGTTCCGTGGGTTCGAATCCCACCCCATCCGCCATAATCAAGTAGACTAAAATAAAATTATTAAATGAAAAATAAAAATCATCACGAATTAGCAAATTTTGAGCTAGAGAATTTCCTGAATAAATCAGTATTAAACTATTCGAAATTCAGAAATTATGATTACGGACCTTCTAATAGAGGGAATACTTCTAATCTATCCAAATATATTTCTCATAGAATATTGAACGAGTATCAGATAGTGAAAAAAACTCTAAACCAATTTAAACTAAATAATGTAGAGAAATTTATTCAGGAAATATTTTGGAGAGTTTATTGGAAAGGTTGGTTGGAAAATAGACAAATGGTATGGAATGATTTTGTTTATTATGAATACAAGTCCAAAAAAAATAAATCTTATTTAGATGCAATTGAAGGAAATACAAAAATTGAATGTTTCAATGAATGGGTAGAGGAATTAAAAAAATATAATTATTTGCACAATCATACTAGAATGTGGTTTGCAAGTATTTGGATTTTTACTTTAAAATTACCCTGGCAACTTGGAGCGAAGTTTTTTTTAGAACATTTATTCGACGGAGATGCTGCGAGTAATACTCTTAGTTGGAGGTGGGTAGCTGGATTACAAACAAAGGGAAAGCATTACCTTGCAAAATCTTGGAATATAGAAAAATACACGAATGGTAAATTTTCATCCCAAAAGATTAATGAGGAAGAAATGCCTTTGGAAGAAGAAAAAGATTTTCAATTAACTGAGC